>JALUTL010000380.1 GCA_027016475.1 Candidatus Heimdallarchaeota archaeon | reverse complement strand
TCATAAGTCAATTCAATATAGCCTAAAATCGCCGTGAATCCCGCGTAACCAATCATTGCCAAAATGAAAGTTGCGTCAAAGCGCTTTGGGTAAAGAATTTCAGTTGCCTCTTGAAACTCCAAAGATTGATGATCCACATTGAAATTCATGCGAAACCAAATAAAATTCATGGGATTACCTGCATGTTATTGAGATTCAGTCACTAAATGCATCATATTATTGAATATTGTTTCAATGTCCAATTTTCTCCAGACCTCCAGTTGAGAGAGATTGATCCACCAAGCTGCCGATTTGATACCACCAAAAGGTTTCATTACATGTGCCTTGATTTCCTTTCTCCCAATCAAATATTCTACAAAAAGATCGATAGATGATGAATATCCTTGGAAACGCAAGATTCTTGTTTCTGTATCTGGTTCCCATTTTTCTTTTAGAAAATCGTTGAGAAAATCCCTCCAGCCTTTCCTTAATAGAACTATGCCAGTAAAAACGGATCTGTGATGATCATATGGTTTTTCTTTGAAATCTAAGATCACACCGTTCTCTTCATCAAGTTTGGCCAATCCAACGCGATATTGAACACCTTTGGAAACAAGGATTGTTCCAATTTTATTATGGGTATTGTGCTGATCCAAATAAGAAACAAAATCAGCATTTGTTATTATATGGCCAGGATACAGAAGGACATCTTGGTCTGGAACATGAACAAGCTGTTCGACAGAGAAATCCTGGTAGCTTTCCATCACCTCTATATTGATGGTATGCCTATGGCTTAGGTAATTCGCCATTGCACTTGTCTGGAGAATCTCCTTTCTTCCCAACCAAACAAACTGATCAAAGCTGTTCTGGTTGAGATGATGGACTATCATCTCAAATACACTCAGGTTGTTCAAAGAATTAAATTTTGGAGGAACGGTATCAGAGCCGATTACCCAAAGGCCTGGATGCAGATAGGTATTGATAGGATGGAGTCCCTCAATTCTTGGAAATTGAATGATTACCTTAGGTTTTGTTATCAATATCTTACCTCCGAAGAAAGATGTGCCATATGCCGAACCAAAAGTTGAGGTGAAAGAGATGTCAGCCGAGAGATGCTTCCGACATCAAGCCACCACTCATCTGTACAATACCCTGAAAGTTTCCTTTGTGAAGACAAAAGAGAAAAAACGTCAGTGGAAAGATCAATTTCAATTGGAGTTTTTTGAGGTTGCTTTTCAATTAACTCAGAGAGGATATGGAAAACCTGATTGGAGACCAAGGAAATGCCGGTATTGACATAAATGGGATCATGCCCATTGTTGTTTTCATTGATTCTTGTGTTGAACTCTCTGACATTCATATCTTCGTCATAAATCACTACTTGGTCACCCTCATTCCAATTCATATCGAGCCAAAGACTGCCCAAGGCCCATGGTTTGGAATAGAAATCCTCGATGAATAGAGTCACGTTGAGAGATGTAAGAATATCTGTATAGTAGATCAGCATATCCTTGTCTCCAATCAGTTCTTTGGCATTCCAAAGGGCGGATCCCGTTCCTTTCAGTTTGGGATTGTCGAAACAGTATTGTATTTCAACACCAAATCTGCTTCCATCCCCGAAATACCGTTGGATCATTTCCCCTCTATAGCCGATTAGAGCAATAAAATTGTAAATTCCGTGGAACTTCAAGTGCCGTATGACATATTCCAATAGCGGTGTGCCATGTATCCCTATGGGCATCATAACCTTTTGATAGAATTCATTGATTGGAAACAAGCGAGATCCTTTCCCTCCACTGAACAAGATTCCAATGATATTTTCGGAATACTCGGGATTGATCATCTTATGCCACTCCACATTCAAAAACAAAGGTCTTTTTTGGTTTGTGCTTTTGCCTGATAATCGCCGCTTGATAAAAAAGTTATCTTGAAAGCTCTCTACTTTGTCGGTTTTATGATTTTATTTTCTATTTTGTTCTTCTTCGTCTGCGTTTTCTGGAGACTGACCCAGATTGACCATCTTTTTCTGCTGATGGAAGATTTGGAGAAGATGAGGCAGCTTCTTTTGTCTGAAGTTCCTCGAATTCTTTCCGTGAAGTCACAGCCTTTCCTTTCTTAATTAATTCCTCAATCTGGTGCTCTTCAATAATCAGTTCTTCTGACTTCCGAGAAATGTTCAGTAGCTTGATTAAGATTAGTGAAATCCCCATAATCAAAAATATTAGGGGGATTAACACTAGCAGAAGCCCTTCAGGCTGCTCCAGCTCCAAAGAGTTGATAAGGGTGGGAGAAAAGTTCAAACTTGAAAAGAAAATCTGAGGGTTTATGATTAGCCATGAGAGCAAGACAATCAAGGTTAGTCTGATAGTTGACGATATAACTACATAAAACAAAGAGATTATTGGATTGAAGGTTTTGCCTGAAGTACCACCCAATTTTCGGAGCAAGCGAGGATCATGTCTTTTCAGTCCATCAAAATAACGCTGAAGACGCACTGTCAACCGATCCTTTTCACCGTCGGGTCGAGAAAGAACTGAATCGTGGGCAGAATCAAGGAGGAAGAGAAGTGCCTCTGCACCGAATTTTTTGGCGGTAGTGGAACCTGCACCTCCTGCTGCCAATTCAGAACTTGTTGTTTCACTAGGTTTTTCTTCTTCATCAGGACGTTTTGGAGGTTCATCTACTCCTGTGATACCTAATTTGAACTGCTCAAGTCTTTCAACCTGCTTTTGAACACGGGTTTGACGCTCAAGATTAGGTTTGGCTATAGAACTCAGGTAGTTTGTTTGAAGCGCATATTCAAGGAATAAATAAGTTGTGAATGCCAAAGAAAACATGTTGGAGCTGAAAAGGCTTCCAATGGAATCCGTGGTGAGAACAAGAGTGATCAAGCGTTCTTTCATAAATCCATATCCTATCACAAATTGAGCGAATATAAATGAGCTAACTGCCTGAGTAGGGTTGCCTCGAATGAGAAAATTTAGTCCAGTGATGATCATCATCAGAAATCCGAAGGTCAATAGACCATTGACGAATGCATCATTGTATAGCTCTCGCTGAGGTTTGTTTAGGAGATAAGCCAAGGGTGACAGAGGATCAGTTCCAGTGCCCAAAAATTCACTCTTGTTCAAACCAGTCAAGCTAATGTCCAATTGACTGAACAATACAACTTCCACAAAGCTTCGAGTAACAAAAACCAGTTCTGCGGTAAGGGTTTCTTGAGGAATCTCAACCAAAGGGATTAGCCCAATGACAGACGCCAATAAGCTTGAAACCAATGTAAATAATGCCAACAGCAAAGCAAAGCCAATTAAAAACAGTATCAGCAAAAAGACCTGCAAATTCTGAATAGTGATAACGTTTGGAAGTGTGGCATTAAATACCGTGCTGGCCATCAAGCCCAATACGATAATGCCTAATGCCCTGATTGTCCATAAAGAAATTTGGATTTGTCTTCTGCTGGAACGAAATACGTCAGCGACTCGATCGGCCCGCTCCAAAATGCTCATAGTCGATACACCTACACAGGAACTGCGGTAGAGTTCATAATGTCCTCGATTACAACCTTACCAGTGGTTCCTTCCAGTTCAAATTCAGATTTGATCTGTAACCGATGGTGTATGGTGTTTACCATCACCCTCTTGCAGTCATCAGGAATGACATAGCCTCTTCCTTTCAGAGCGGCATGAGCCTTCGAGTGGCCGAGCAATGCAATGGAGGCACGAGGTGAACATCCAAGAACCAACCGCGGATCAGTACGTGTTTTTACTATAATATCCCTCATGTATGCCATTACATCGTTGGATATATAGATGTCCTCTCTGACCACTTCGATCATTTTATTGACTGTTTGAGCAGTTGTGACACGTCTGACCTTTAACTTTGTTCCTTCATGCTTCAACTTAATGATATCAAGCTCTTCATCCGGCTCAGGAAGAGTTAATATAAGCTTCATTCCAAATCGATCCACCTGTGCTTCTGGAAGAGGATAGGTTCCTTCCTGTTCTACGGGATTCTGAGTGGCAATTACTATAAAGGGACGATCTAGCTTGTAGGTTGTTCCTTCTATGGAAACCTGTTTCTCTGCCATGGCTTCCAGCAATGCTGCCTGAGTTTTTGGCGGGCTTCTGTTAATTTCATCAGCCAACAGCAGGTTTGTGAAAATGGGACCCCGACGTAGTTTGAAGGTACCTGTTTTTGGATCATAAATGTTGGTTCCAAGCACATCAGACGGAAGCAAGTCTGGAGTAAATTGTGCCCTGTTGAATTCCAGTCCAATTGCTTGAGCGAATGAATTTGTAATATGTGTTTTTGCAATTCCTGGGACTCCTTCCAAGAGTATGTGCCCTTCTCCCAAAAGGACAATCATAATGTCCTCCAACACATCCGCCTTTCCAATAACAACTTTCTTGACCTCTTCATAGCACTCCTCCCATATGTTCTTGATGTCGGCAGGAGTCATCTTTGCTTCTTTTGCCTTACTTTTTGTTGTCTTTTTCTCGGACATTGTCATCACACGTAGTAATTAATGTGCTAGGAACTTCATCTAAAAAAAAGCTTACCCAAATCTGGAAGACATGCATATAGAATCCTTTGAAGAATTGAGAAAATAGGAAAGCACATCAGCTTGTTGCCTTGATTTTGGAAAATTCAGCCATTACATTTGCCAGCATATCATCAGGACCAACACTTATTGAAATGACGTCAAGTCCCCTCAGCATTTTGAACAGTTCCTGTCTCTTGGAAATTAGACCTTCCTGAATTGCTTCACCGATCATCCGGTCTGTTGGGCTAAGCTCTGAAACTCGTGTTTCAAACCATGGACCGAAGGGAGAGATGATCATCACCCGATGTTTGTGTGCCCGGAGCTTTCTCATTGCATCCAAAATGTCTTCCTGAGGCATTTCGAGATCTGAGAAAATGACAAAATAACTGGCCTTGGTTAGACGAGGAAGAAGATCCTCCACGACCGCCACAATATTTGGATTGCCCTGAGGTGTGATGTTTGCAAGCTGTTCCAAAAATTGGTACATAAAGCTTTGAGATCCAGAAGGCTCCATGTAGGTTCGAACTTCGCGGTCAAACACTACCAAACCTACTGTGTCCTTCTTCTCTAATGCAAGATAAGCCATCAAAACTGCACCGCGAATTGAATATTCCAGCTTTGTGTTTCTAGGAAGACCTGCACCCATTGATGCACTGGCGTCAATCATTAAGATTACCCTGATGTTCTGTTCAGACTCAAATTCACGTACCATCATGTTCTCTCCACCAGATTTGGCCACAGATGGCCAATGGACATATTTAAGTGGGTCACCTGGCTGGTATTGCCTTATGCCAAAAAAGTCTGTGCCTGAACCTTTGACTTTTGTTTTGTGCGCACCAAAGAGGACACCCAGTTGCCTTTTCGATCCCAACATCTGTAGCTTTTTGACATCTTCGTAGGATGGATAGACCAAAACTTCTGTCAACTCAGCAAGAATTGCTTCCGTAGAGAAAAATCCCTGTCTATCATGAATGATGACTTTGGTTGGCCCGATCAGAAACCGACCACGGACAGGAATTCGAAGAATGTAAGAAAAGGCAGTACCCTGTTTACTGGCCAGTTGAGTTGAAATGAAGTTTTCACCCATCGCCAAGTCAAACACTTCAGGATAAGCGTCATAAACCTCCAGAAAAGGAATCGGGTTCAATGACCTGTTTTTTACCCGAACCTCTATCAATAGATAATCTCCTGCAAATACCTTCTCCCGCTCTACTTTTCGAACAATTTTTAGGGACTTGTAGTCCGCTCCTGCTGCAAACAATGGAAAGCTGATTGTGACTGAGAAGATAAGCATGGCACCCATCATGATAAAATAGAAAATCAAGGAGTTGTCGATGGTAACCAATCTGTCAAAGATCCCTCTCATGAAGGCTTCAGTGAGAGTTGCAAACAAAATTGTCATTAATGCCGTAAATCCGTCAGATTGGCTGATGTCCTCATTTGAGGGATACATTGCTGCCAATGATTCATCAGTCAGAAAATCGCTAAACATTTCAGTCAAAAAAGTTCCGGTAAAAATGCTGATTGCCTTGTAGCCTGCCATAGCAATACCTGTGGCAATAAAAAGCAGACCTATGAATACGATTATTCCACCTCTACGTGTGAAAATGGTCATAATTGTTTTGTTAAGAAATTGCTCAATCTTAAAACTAGCTGAATCGTGATGGTACAATGCCAACCACGTTGCATCAAAGTGTGTTCACATCTGTTTGGATAATACAGAAAGTTTCTAGATGTTTTTATTTTTGGGTTATAGGGTAAACGTATGAGTGAAATAAAACAACTGCTCATTGGATATGGGAACATGGGGAAACTGCACGCCCGCATGATGAGCAAGTTGGGAGTTTTGGGTGCCATTGTCGAACCAAACGTAGAAAATGCAAATCAAGCAAAAAAGGATTACAAAGTCCCAGTATTTCTTTCATTAGAGGAAGCGGCACAACAACTACAACCTTGTGCAGCAATTGTTGCAGTTCCGACCCAATTTCATAAGTTAGTATTTCAAAATCTGGTTAGTCAATTCCCTTCGGTGAAAAAAGTTCTGCTAGAAAAGCCTGTTGGATCAACCTTCGAGGAATCATTGGAGATAAATGAAATTGCGGCAAAGCACGGTGTTGACTTACTGATAGGCCATATTGAAGTGTTTAACCCTGTTGTCTCCAAATTTATAGAATTGGTAAACAGTGGAGAATACGGAAAGATTAGAACCATCTCTATTTTCAGAAAAGGTGCTGTGCCTGTAGAGAGGCTAGGATCACTTTCAGGGGTTCTAGAAGATTTAGGGGTACATGATTTTGATATCCTGTCCCGCTTGGTTTCAGGTTCCATTCAAATTTACGGGACGGGCACCATAAAGGAAAATTCTCTAAATTCCGCTCTGGTTTCCATTAAGGGAACTGATTTCCATGGCATCATTCATTTGTCACGGGAGTTTGCTGGAAAGGAAAGAAAAATAGTTCTGGAATGCGAAAAATCTACGTTCCATGTTGATTTGATCGCCCAAACGATAGAAATACGGGCCTTGAGTAACATCACAAGCGCAGAAGGGATCATCTCAATACCTCATGGACCAGGATCTTCAATTAAGGTCTATGGTGAGCCTCTATTGGAGGAACATCTTAATTTTTTAGATATGATCAACAATAAAGAAAAGCCTCTTGTCAGTATTGCACATGGCTTAAATGTTATGAAGTTTGTAGAAGCCTCCAAAGAATCAATCGAAAAGGGTTTGCCGGTAACAATTGAGCTCAAGTAGCTTGCAGGTGATTCTCATATTTCATACCCCATTCTCTGAGGGCATTGAGAACAGGTTTTAAATCCAACCCCATCTGAGTGAGCTCATATCTGATTTCAATTGGTTCAAGATCCTTGGTTATCACATTTCTCTTCACCAATCCTCTCTCTTGGAGTTTTTTGAGTATCCGAGAAAGCGAAGCTGAGGTAATGCCACCCTTAGTTGATTTAGAGACATAATTTTTTATGTCCTGGAAGCCTTTTTCACCAGCCATTAGAGCATCTACAATGATGAAGTCCCACTTGGAATTCAAGAGCAAGGAAGCCATAGCCATAGGGCAATATTTAATCTCTTTGGAGGACATGCTGACATCTCGTAATAGATTCCTCAACTACAAATTTAAATGGTTAGATTCTTTACATTTTGATCGAGAATAGGAACATTAAAATGACTTGTACATACTTCATGGGTGATGCAAGAGCCATCTCTGGCAGAAGTAAGACGAGTTGCCGAAAGTGTTGATCTAAACCATCCCCTTGTAAAGACATATATGAATGGCTCAATATTAGAAAAGCGATCTTTGGCTAGAAAACATTTTTTCAAGAAAGATTTTTTGCCTATGACCTATTGGATCTTGTTGAATGAGGATTATCAGCTAGTTGGAGACATATTGGGAAGGCTTCGTAGAGGCAATTTGCCAAATTGTTTGGCGCAGTTTCTTTTGGACAAATACTGGAGTTTAGAATGGTATAAAGC
>JALUTL010000379.1 GCA_027016475.1 Candidatus Heimdallarchaeota archaeon | reverse complement strand
CTGTAGGATTCTCAACAAAAATTGCATCCCTAAAAAAAAGAAATTATTTTAGATAAATAAAAGGAAATTTCAATAACTTTTGAATATTTCAAAATATTTTTATTATTTCCTATTTTCACATAAATTTTCATATTGTTTATCAACCAATCAACTGAATTTCATTGCTAACGCTCTTAACAACCCAAACGGACCAGCCATCATCATGTTTGTTATTGGGGTTGCAACTTTGGTGGCCGCTTCGGCCAATTTGATCCAATTTGGACCAAGAACGGAGATTGAATCATATTGCTCTATCTTATTAGCATAGCTTACGAAACCATGGCCTCCCTCCTCAATGATTTCTGAATGTGACAATTTTCCGGCATATATCTTCTCAATGTGGTTTTCGAACAGTTGTTGGTCAAACTTTCCCGTATGGTGCTCGTATACAAACTCTACCTTTCCATAGCGGTGACCTATACAACTGACATGTCCGTTTCCTACATTGACGATAAGCTCTCTTTCAAGAGGATTTGCTGCTCCTAGCAGTACAGCGGCTGCTGAATCCATCACAAATACCTTGTCGCGGGCGATTCCCCATCTTTTGACGACGCTTGATGAAATAGACCTTAATCTAGGAAAGTACGACGGAATGGCATTACCTTGCAGTAATTTTGAGTTCCAATGAAATTGCTCTCCGTAAACGGACTTCATACGGAATTCTTTTATCGGGACATTCCCAGTCGGGTTTCCATGCTCTTGGCAACAGATTAGCACGAATTCTATCTCTTCATGGTCGATGCTAGACTTTGACATTACTGCCTCCAGCCGATCCCAACCGATGTCTGAGAGTTCTAAGTCAGGTTTTTCAATTGACTCAACAATGCTAATACCTTTTTCTCTGACTTGATCTAGGTCGTAACGGAGACTCATGGCTGCGTCTTTCGTCATGATTACTGAGTTAGGCTGATTGCCACTCCTTTGGTAAACCAATTTGTGCCATGGTTCTCCTGCCATTGTATCTCCTGCAATGCTCAATGTCTTCCCTTTCCATTCGGCTATGGTTTTGGCAATCAATTGGGTCATTGATGGCATAACCAATTGAATCGCATTTTGGAGACCTTTACCAGGTTTTGTGAGCAATACGTCTTCCGTTCCCTTTCCCACATCTATGGCCAAAATTGGTTTGTTCCGTGACCTTGTCCATATCTCCACTTCTGATTCAGTTGGAATCATCCAATTTCAATACTGTGTACTGCAGTTAAGCGTTAGGAATTTGGTCATGTAGTATGCTTTGGTTTTTTTGTTTTTTGTGCATACGTTTCCATATTCTTTTTTTTTATTATTTTGCTTCAGTAGTAAAGTATGTTTAGATAATGTCCAAAAATCTGTTCAACCATTTCAGTCCATTTCTATTGGTGATTTGTTCTCAAAAAAATCCTTCCAAATCTGTCTTTATTGAATGTTCTTCTGGCGAGGGTTCTTGTACACTGTCCGAATTTACAGTCAGGTGATTTATTGACAGACATCCCTAAAATTGCAATAAATGGGTTCGGAAGGATAGGACGGCTTGTAACTCGGGCACTGCTGAACAACAGCAAGCAGGTCGACCTTGTTGGAATTAACGATCTTTCGAGTCCCGAGATGCTCGCCCATCTTTTCGAATATGATTCCATCCACGGAAAGTTTGACGGAAGTGTTAAAGTTGCCCCCAATGGCAATTTGGTTTTCAATGGCGATGAGTTCCGTGTGCTTAGTGAACCTGATCCGGCGAAACTTCCATGGAAAGAATTGGATGTGGATTACGTCATAGAGTGCACGGGCAGATACACAAAGCGGGTCGATCTTCAGAAGCATTTGGAAGCGGGTGCAAAGCGGGCCATCCTGAGTGCACCCGGAAAGGATATGGATATAACAGTGGTATTGGGCGTGAACTTTGACCAATATGATCCTGCATCGCATCGTCTCATTTCCAATGCTTCGTGTACAACCAACTGTTTGGCCCCGTTGTGCAAGGTGTTGAATGATCATTATGGTATTGAGCATGGAACGATGACTACTGTGCATGCCTATACCAATGACCAACGTCTGTTGGATTCACAGCATCGCGACTACCGAAGGTCAAGGGCCGCCGCGATGTCTATCATTCCCACAACTACAGATGCCGCACGGGCCATCGGTGAGGTCATACCCCACTTGAAGGGGAAAATGGATGGTATGGCCCTTCGTGTACCAACTCCCAATGTTTCCGTTGTTGATTTGACTGTCCGGCTCAAAACTGCTGCCTCCAGCAATGAGGAAATCCAGGAAAAGTTCATTCAGGCATCTGAGGGGGACATGAAGGGGATTTTGGGATATGAACTGCGGGAGCTTGTGTCCATAGATTTCAACAGCAATCCGTTAAGCTGCATTGTTGATTTCCCGTCAATGATGCTGATCGAGGGGACGCTACTGAAGGTGTTGGCTTGGTACGACAATGAATGGGGCTACGCCAACCGGACTGCCAATTTGGTTCATGCAATGTGGGAATTGGAAAAGGCTGCCTAACCTGTCAAATCGGTTGCAAAGTGTGTAAAGATGTTTTATTTTTCGAGAACAATTGATATTGGTCTAAGAACAAATAATGGAACCATAGGCAGGAACAATAGATGCAAGAAGTATGGTACAGTCTCCCATGATGGAATTTAATTCTATGAATTTAATTAATGGAAGACCATAATGCGCAAACAGGCGACTGAAGGATAAGGCACCCAACAATGGGAAAAGCATATTTCATTAACTTTTTAATATAAACATCTGATGTTCCAATTATCAATTTTTATCCCCTTGTCCCCTATTTTGAATGATCCTGATTTTGTTTTGGTTGAAACCGAGCAGCGGCCATTAGTATTGAAGAACAAACCAGCAACTGATCCCGTTCGCCTCGATTGTCGCCTCTTAAATAGTGTAGTTAGAAGTGATGACTGGTGTACTTCACCATCTCTGTCATCTTTGATGAGCTCCGAAAAAACAAACGGCAGTTTATCAGCGATCTAATTCGAAGGGCCAGTGAGATGGCCAAATACATAGTGTATCACTTGTTGCATGAGCAACAGAAGAGAAGAAAGCTCAGCAAGTTCAGTATGGATAAGCTATTTCTGTCAGCAAAGGCACGCAAACGGGTGCCCTACAACCTGAAGAAGCAGTTTATGTTCAAGACACGTGAATACCAGGAGATTCGGGACTGGGCATGGGAGGCCTACCAGTCACATATAAGCCGAACCTCCAGCCAGCCTTTCTCAAATGGCCGAACCAAAACGACACGGCGGCTGAATCTGCAGCGAGACAGGGGCAACGGCAAATACACAACAGGCACGGCGATGATTGAGTCTGATCCATTGGTCTCCGACAAATATTGGTTATTGTGTATGATCCATGGGGCAAGGCCAGATGGCTACCCTTCCACCTACCAGAAAAGCAGGAGAAGCTGCTGGAAAAGCTGGGACTCAATCTTTTGGACGCCAAGACAGCAACTATCTTGACAGGCAGCCACAAATTCTAGCTGAACCTGACCTATGACATAGAGTCCCAAGAAACCGAGGTTCAGCCTTCCTCAATTCCTGTGCCCGAACCCGGAAAGGAGAAGGAGGTCATTCTTGGGCTGGATACCCGGTTACGTATCCTCTACACAGGTGTGTTCGTGCCGGCCCATGATCTCAAGCTCCGAAATGAGCTAGTGAGATACTACCGGGTGCCGGCACACAGCAGGAAGCTCCATATGCTCGACTGCAAGTTGCAGGAGCTTAAGCGTGTGTTTGAAGAACTCAAAGCAACAGCCCCACCGCATCACTGGAACAGCAGAAAACGAAAGGTTGTCCATGCGCTGTGCATTACCCATAAGGCATGGCTATCCGTCCGCAAGGAGGCAGAGAATATCCTGTCAGGCAAAATCCTTGCAGACTGTTTTGCGTGGCGGCAGGCCGGCTGGGACATAAGGATTGCGGTGGGCTATCTGAAGCACATCAACGAACGGATTCCGCATGTGGCAAAAAACAGCGAAGAAGGCAGTGCCGCTTGCGGTATTTCGGACGATGGCAGATACTTAAGCAAGTCGCTCAGGCTTCTGGCATTGAAGTCATACCGGTGGATGAGCAGTACACCTCTCGCACCTGTTCCCGCTGTGGTATATGTGAATTCCGCAGGTTCAGAAAGTAGAGCTCCATGCGAAAGTATGGCAGGGTGTTTCGGCATGATGGCTGGTTTGAATGCATTCAGTGCGGGTTCATGGCCAATGTTGACCTGAACAGGCCGTCAACATTGTGTGAAGTACCTGATCACACTGGTAAGCCCAAGGGACTGGGGTGGCCTTGGGCAGGCGGATCAGATGGTGGCAGGGCGAATGGCGACAGTTGTCCCGCCAGACAAAGGGCAGGACTGACCTGAAGCCTGAGAAGCATCATTGGAAAATGATCAAAAGGCAGAGGCCAATCCCTACATGAGTGGAATGGCCCAGCCCAATGGCTTGGATCAAGACCATGCCCGCCCCCAAAGTACCAAAGTATCCGGAAATCTATGACAGGACGATCCTGCGTCCTCACCCGTCTCTCTACCAGTGAGTCATTCTGGACGAAGGGTAACAACTATTCCAAATTTCGGTCTGGAATGGGAGAGAATAGCGTCAATGGAACGCTCCCTAGCAAACCTCGCGAGGGGTCACTGCGTGATGGGCTGCCAAGGGGTAACCACAAAAGTCAGTGGGTCACTGACGATTGCCTGCACTTCGGCAGTGATTATGCCCTGCCCATGATGGACAGACAGGCATGGTGACCTATGAGTCCTGAGGTGGATCAGTGGATGTCCCTGTCGTCTCCGGAACCGATAGGTGAAAGAGACAGGGAGGCATGGTTAGATACAAATCATCCATATAGTCAACTCCGTAATTTTTTATGGTCCAATTGGGAATTTCAGTTCGATTCCAATTGATAAATTATTAATTTCCCGAGATTTGCAGGCAGGAGTGTTCCCAATTGTAAAACAAAACCAGCTATCCAAGCTATTCAGTCGGGAGTTTCCGGCTTTTTTTGTATTGTTTTCCACATTATATCTTGTTTTTCGTTTGCTGGTGAAATTTGGGCAAAAGGAGAAAGACTTGAACGATCCGTTTGTTGTCGAATTGCGTCGTCTTCAGCGAGAACTGGAGGACTGAGAACAGACGCGATGGGTTTTGCCAAAGATTTACAAACACAGGTTTAATCAAATGATCTCATTGTATAGAGTGAATATCCAAGTGCCGGGATGAATGCTTAATTTCAAATTAGTAATCAAAATATGTTTCAAACTTATACATGTTCACACATTTAAACTGTTCTCTTAAAATTTATATTCTCCCTTGTCTAATTTATTTTGATGCTTAAAATTGATGATGATGATGATTTTACCTCTCTCATTACCCAAATAATTGTCACAATGAAACAGATGGAGGAAGAAACCCAATCAAAAAATCGATTGGGAATGGCCGAACCTTACTTCCATATAATCAACTATCTCCATGATGTGCTGTCTACAAATTTTCCAGATGATCGAACTTTATGTAACTTACAGCATTATTTCAGTATAGACAACGAAAAACTGTGTGTTCTGTTTGACATCTCCTATTTTAAGGGGTTCAATCCCCCCTATCAATTCCCTTTCTATAACTCTGATAGTTTTGACGGTCTTACACCCACAATGGTCATCAATGTTGTGTCATCATCGACATATAACGATTACTTAGGACTGACAGCTCAGATCTGCCAGAAATTGGGAATCCCCATCTATGTGTTTTTCAGCAATCATATTTCCAATCCTGCGATAGTTAAAGCTCCGTATCTCAAGGTTATCTACCTCGATAACGGAAATTACCATATTGCAGACCTAAGTGAAGTCTGCTGTACTGAAGGTAAGGGGTATATTAACCACAAGAGGCTCATTGATATCCGACCTGACATTCTTCCATTTAAATTCGGAATTATGAAATTACAAGATAAGTATCGAATAAACAACAAAGATTATGCCACTTACAGACTTGTACTGATTGACAGAAATACCAAAAAAATCCTTAAAACAAAAGCTGAAAAATCCCAAATGGAAGCAGAAGAGGCAATCAGAAAAGCAGAAAAAAAGGCATCTGAAAAACTCAAAAGAAAAATGAAGGAAATGGAAGAAAAAGTGAAAAGGGAAACCGAAAAAATTCGAAAATTAGAGAAGAAACTGAAGGAAAAGGAAAAAGAAGCCGAAGCCGAAAAAAATAGGGCAGACGGCGCAGAGAGAAAAGCGCAAAAAGCAGAAAAAAAGCTTCAACGATTAAAAGATGTAAGTTAATCTCCAATACTTTTTTATTCTTTGCATCTTTTCCTGCTCACAAAATTGGGTGTTGAATCTTTGAAATATAAGGAAGTCCCACCAACTTCCGGGAAGTGGTTGATGCTTGAACTGAAAAAATTTCATCATATAAAAACCTTGCGGAATCTAAAAAATCATGGGATAGGAGGTGTAGTTCTGACTAGAATTTATGAGGTAATGAGATATCTCAAATCCGAGAATCATTTTCTTGACAATCCTCTTTTATTTGCAGTTGCAATTATCCTTGTGTTGGGGGTTGTGTCAGTGGATCATTTTGTTTTGAAATCAAAAGAGCTACAATTTAAGGATATTAACCTTCCGCTCAATGACAGTTATCAAAACCATAATGACTTTAAGGAGCTATATGGTATGAAAATTGTTCATCTTCTCATTCTTCAAAAAATCAATAATTGTAAAGAGTCAACAGTCTCAACCCTCTGTGAAGAAATTCGTA
This sequence comes from Candidatus Heimdallarchaeota archaeon, assembly GCA_027016475.1. Classification (GTDB taxonomy): domain Archaea; phylum Asgardarchaeota; class Heimdallarchaeia; order Heimdallarchaeales; family Kariarchaeaceae; genus WAKA01. Next base: position 1,228 of record JALUTL010000379.1, on the reverse strand, counting down.
TTCATCCATCCACTATTTATAACGTGTTAAAAACATTGGCTGATAAGGGCTGGTTCTAACCAAAAAACAGTTTGGTGATCTTCGAACAAATTATCTTTTCCTCAGCAAACAAGCTATAGAATTGGTAAATAAGTTCAACCACTTATGGGAGAATGTATTCTTTGGAGATGAGTAAAAAAAAGAAAGTCAAATTGGCATCAGTTCGCCAATTTAATAATTGCATCTTTGGCCTGTGCAGTATCTGCCAATGGTTCCTCAAATTCAAAAAAGTAGGGGATGTCCTTGAGCATGACAGTCACACCATATTTGTCAATGTCTACCATTCGCGGTTTGTCTTCTTCGGACAGTTCCATGTCTAGATGCTTGACAAAGTACTTCTTCATGAAGTCTACGTGATCCTCGTTCATATGGGTCAGGATCTGCTCTTTGACATTGGTGTCGAAGATGTCCTGTTGGAACAGTTCATCAGTTTCAATCCAGAAAATCTTGCCGAAGCCACCTATGTATCTAATCCTGACAGGCTCAACCCTGTAAATATGGAAGTCGTGAGTTTCCCTGTATCGTTTGGCGTTGGGAAAATACCTGACGTACTGTTGGTAGGCTTCTTCAAATTCTTCATCCGTGACCCTTTTTGCATTTCCTATATAGGTAAGCCGTGCCGAATTTTGGATGTGGTTAGGGTTTGGTTCGATGATGGTCAATGAGCACTTTGGATTGGCATCCAAATTCTTGGTGTGTTGGGCCAATGTGCTAATATAGATGAGCAGGTTTCCGCTGGAGTCAAGACAATAAGGCATGTGTGATCCGAAAGGGTATCCTTCAACATCTATACTGATTGTGGACATGACGCCATAGCTTGTTGATTTGAGGAGTCTTCTGGCTTCTCCAATTACCTCTTTTTTCAGCTTACTTTGCGCTTGCATAATCGCCATGGATATATCGGATATTCAAACCTTTCTAAAAAGCAGTTGACTAATTCCAATAATTCTAATGGAATTGTTACTCCATCGACGATACGTTTGTATCTAGCCGTGCCTCAATGTCTCCAATACCGAAAGGTACCAAAGACGACAGGGGCATCCATTGATCCGCCTCAGGACTTACAGATCGCCATACATGCTATCCCTCATCGGCGGGCATATCACTGTTGGTTGGAAATTGTAGCTTGTCATTAATTTTTCTTGCTGACTTATAATTAATTATTTTGCAACAATTTAGGAATTCTAGG
>JALUTL010000378.1 GCA_027016475.1 Candidatus Heimdallarchaeota archaeon | reverse complement strand
GTGCAGTAATCCTCTTTTTTATAGCCATTCTTACAGACCCTAGAGAAACATTGGCCGCAAGTAGACTTGCCAAGCAACTGTTTATGACAAAACAATTGGGGATTGGTGTTTTCATATTTGAAACAACCGGGCCTGAATTGCTTTTTCACTCTGGTTTTGAATTATATGAAGAAATTGGCAAAACAGAAGCTCTCTCCAGATTGACCACATTGGGAATTGCGTCCATGGTGGTTTTGGGAAGGGGTGACGAATATCTGCAGGGATCAATCATAATTCCATTGAAAGAAAATGACAAAGAATACACCGCTTTGGCAGTTGCAGGATGGATTGACGACGAGATGCAAACTGATGAAAGAATGAATGGTAAAAGCTATACTGTCCTTTTGATGGCACTTCCCAACAATTTTGCTTGGCTATTACATGACAGGGAATTCATCGAAGAAGAATTTGAAAAATTCATGTCAAACATTGGAACGAGGAAAAACTTGTCATCTGGGGTATGCTTCAATTTTGTCGAGAATATACTAGTTGAGTTGGCTGTCCGACTTTAACTGTTCAGTTTTAAGTGGGTTACAACAATTAATTTAAGGGACAAATTCAAGACATGGTAGGCAATGAGTGAAATTAAACATTACATTGACAAGAACGTATGGGATGCTGCCATTGAACGATTGGAGTTTGTCTATGAAGAGTTCGAACAGGTTTACCTCTCCGTTTCCTTTGGTAAGGACAGCAGTCTTATGTTGAATATGGCAATTGATGTAGCTCGAAGGATGAACAAACTCCCTGTCAAGGTAATGTACATTGATTTTGAAGCCCAGTACAAGGCAACCATTGCTCATGCCGAGCGCATGTTTTCGCGACCAGAAGTTGACGGATACTGGATATGCCTTCCCATGAGCCTGAGAAACTCTGTTAGCGTGTTTGAGCCTCAATGGGTCTGCTGGGATCCTGCAAAAAAGGACCTTTGGGTTCGGGACATGCCAGACAATCCCTATGTTGTGTCTGATCCTTCCTTTTTTCCATTCTTCAAATTTGCAATGGAGTTCGAGGATTTTGTTGTCAAATTTGCCGAATGGGTCTCCAAAGACAGGCTTACTGCCAACCTCATTGCAATCCGCACTGATGAGAGCCTTAACAGAATGCGTTCACTCATGAATGACAAAAAAGTACGGTACAAGGGAAAGTGGTGGACAACAAAAATAACCGAAAACAGCTACAACGCCTATCCAATTTATGATTGGAGAACAGAAGATGTCTGGACGGCGGTAGGCAGAAACAACTATGATTACAACAAAATTTATGATGTCATGTACCTTGGAGGTATAAGTATCCACAAAGCACGGCTCTGCCAGCCTTATGGGGATGACCAAAGGAAGGGACTCGAGCTGTTCCAAAGATGTGAACCAGAGACATGGGGAAAGATAGTAAGGAGGGTAAGCGGTGCAAATTTTGGCAAATTGTATTCCAACACCTATTTGATGGGTTCCAGAACTGCCGTATTGCCGGAAGGGCATACATGGGAAAGCTATACCAACTTTCTGTTGGAAACTTTGCCACGTTATGAGGCAGAATGGTACAAATCCAAATTCAAGGTTTTTTTGGATTGGTGGAAGGAACATGGATATCCTGACGGCAAGATTCCTGATGCCGCAGACCCTAAATTGGAAGCAGAGCGGAAGGTTCCGTCATGGAGAAGATTGGCAAAATGCATCCTGAAAAATGACAAACTGTGCAAAAGCCTAACATTCAGTGCAAGTTCCTTGCTTTATGAAAAGTATCAAATGTTCAAGGAGCTGTATGGCGAATGACAATGAAAAAAATCAAGGAAACAACAGAAACGTTGCTCAAGCAATTGGAGGAGCTGGATGAAAATGAGCGGATTGCGGCCCTCAATTATGTTCGGGAGCGACTGCATGATGTTAGCCCATTTCCGGATCAACCTGTAGATGTAGTAAGATGGGTTCCTGCTGATCAGGTTGTAGCCAACGACTACAATCCCAATGAGGTGGCTCCTCCAGAAATGAAGCTTCTCAAGCTCTCTATTGAGCGGGATGGGTATACACAACCCATAGTCGTCTTTCCAGACAAAAAGAGTGGAAAGTATATTGTTGTCGATGGCTTTCATCGAAACAGGGTGGGAAAGGAATATGATGACATCAAAGAAAGAATTAAAGGGCATTTGCCCGTAGTTCTTTTGAACAAGGACATAAAAGACCGCATGGCATCAACCATCCGGCACAACAGGGCGCGGGGTGTTCACGCCATCAAGCCCATGAGTGAACTGATCGCCCAACTTTATTTCAAGGGATGGAGTGACAAAAGAATTGCGCAAGAGCTCGGTATGGACAAGGAAGAAGTGCTTCGCCTCAAACAGTTTACAGGACTTGGGTCGTTGTTTGCGGCACGTAAATATTCCCAAGCCTGGATCATCAAGGATTAATGCCGCATCTGTGCAGAAGGCACAGCAGGGAACACAAACCCCTTTTCAAATGCCATTTGCATGAATTTCCTCTTGAAGTTTAAATCCAAAGGATTCTTGTCAATGTCTATTTCGAGCATTTCATATTCAAAAATCGATGTCGGAACAGTTTCCAGATTGTTGTCCAGAAGGTTCAAAACCTGCAATTTAGGGAACATCTTTGGAGAAATTTCAGGTACATCCTCCAATGCACACCGAATAATCTCCAATCGAGTGAGAGATGGAAGAAACATGTCTGGTGAAATGCTTTTCAGTGGGTTGTCATAGAGAATCAGAGTATTGAGGTTTTTCAATTTTGAAAGGTCTTTTGGCAGGCTTTCAATTTCACAGGAATTGAGCTCTAGTATTTCCAATTCTGCCGCTTCTGTAAGTTCGATTTTTTTGAAGTCAACACGGAACCCCGATGCAAAGAATGTCTTTAGGGATTTGGGCAATGGCTTCTGACCGGAAACGTTTGTATTCATGAGATCCAAATGCTCCAAACGAGTTCCTGCCAAATTTGGCATAGATGTCAGCGGATTGTGGCTTAAGTTGAGTGACCGGAGATTTGGCGTATCAAGCTCAATAACCTTCAGGCGATTGTGCGAAAGATCCAATGTTTCAATCTTATGATGTTCAAATGCTGTATCTTTGATCCTGTTCGTCTGTAAATCTAATTCATTTAGGGGCATGCTGCTGATCCAGTCAGGGATGGTGGTAAGGGAAGTGTCGTTGATTACAAGCCTTTCCAAATTGGTCACATCTTCCCCTTTTTTTTCAATCCTCCGTATGCCTTTTCCATAGACTGCCAATTCTTCAAGTTGATGCGGGAAATAAAGTTCCAAACATTCTTCAGATATCTCAATCACCAGTCTCTGAAGATTGGGAAAATGTTCCACAAAGGAGAAATTCCCTTTGTCAGAGACCATGACCAACTTGTCCAATCCTTGAAAATCCTCTGCACAATTGCATATTTCATGGTTGCTGTCACAAAAGGGATGATGGTCAACTGATTTTATCTTTGCCAGAACGATTTTCTCAACGTCTGTGAAATGGGACAATAGCCCTTTTGGGATGAACTCCAACTCGAATCTGTTCTGAATGCCCGTCAATTTGCCAGTCTTGGTCATCTGCAAATAGAACAGCCCATATGGCACAATTCGTTCATTCTTCCTCGGACGGAGTTGATTCTTTACAGGATGCCCCACAGCTCCTTGCAATCTTAGACTTGCCTGTGCAAAATCCAAGATTCCCTGAATCTCCTCCATCATTATCCATTGTGCTTTCCAAATTAAAAGTTTTGTGAGAAACGAACTCCCCACAACATTTATGGTTTGGTGGAAGCAAAAACATTTTCTTTGCCTCTTCTTGGAAAAACGCATGGAACTTCTTTCCCTTCTCGTCTGGATAGTGGTGCTGTACCTCGTTGCTGCAACCCTTGTATTTTGGTCATTAACTAACAATGTATTTGTCTTTCGACCCAAAAATTACACAATCCCTTTCGGAAAGGAGGGGACAACCCAATTCAAAAAAATGTTGCTGCCTGAAAAAATCCGATACTGGCGTTGCGAGAACCCCAACCAACTTGATGGGAAATGGGCTGTACTGCTTCATTCTTGGGGGCGGAATGCCGCAAGAATGGTGACCCGGGGAAAAGTCTACTGGAAACGAGGCTATTCCCTGATCTTTGTGGATGCATGGTCGCATGGGCAAAGCAAATACAAAAGAAGGACGACTGCCCTATGGTATGCTCAGCACACCATGAAAATTTGCAAAGAGGAAGGAATTGAAACACCTGTAGTTCATGGACTCTCTTTCGGGGCAATAGCGGCTACTGTTGTAGCTGCCAACACGCCCTGCCGGGCGTTGGTCGCTGAGGCCTTGTTCCGCGACATCGAAGGGATGTATGAAGGGTTTTTCAGGATGCTCCACCTTCCCAAACCACTATTTTGGTGGGAAGTCAGATTAATTATGAGGGCTAAGTTCCCATGGGACAAATTATTGCCTGCAAACAATTTGCCGAAAATTACCTGCCCGATTTTCCTGATCCATGGCGCAGAAGATGACATGTTCCCTCCAGAAGAGACATATGACCTCAATAGAACACTTCTGAAGGAAACAGATTGGTGCTGGCTTGTTGATGGGTCACTGCATTCAAAAATGGAACATCATCCGGATTATTTCGACAAACTGGGTTCATTCCTTGAGTATGTTGACTCAAAAGAAATTGCCATTCTTCCTTTGGAAAAATAAAGCTAAGTACTCCCAAAACAATCTACTGATGATGATATATAACTTCGACTACCTTCTGACCCTTGTGATCATGATCAACCCATTTGGTGCATTTGGTGTCCTTGCCGCCTTGTCCGAAATCCCTGATGCTAAAAGGAACAAGATAATAAGGGATGCAATATTGTTCGCATTGGCAGTTTTCGTTGTTTCAATATTGGCTGGGGACTGGATAATCAATTCATTGGGACTCTCATTGAGTTCGTTACAGATTGCAGGAGGAATCCTGTTTGTAAAATTTGGATATGATTACATTTCCGGAAAGCATATCGAAATCAAGGTCGGGTTCAATCCGTCAATTGCTCCATTGGGGTTTCCTTTGATTGCTGACCCGGGTACCATTACTGCCGTGATCCTCTTTTCAAACGAAATCATTTTCAACTATGGAACGCTATTCAACTTTGAAGGGCTGACATTGTTCATCAATGTCATTTGGCCTTGGGTTTTACTGCCCTTGTCCTGCTTCGATTCGACTTTCTCAATGAAGTGCTTGGACAGGATGGTGTTGACGCAGTAATCAAGTTGATTGGGCTATTGGTAATGTCCCTTGGGGTTGAGCTTGTTCTTACAGGAGTTGCCACTTGGCTTACGGAATTGGAACGCTAGTCGAAGCAGAATCCCAGTTGCTCAAGCTCAGTTCGAAGATTTACTCTCCGGGGTGTGCTGAACCTCACAGCAAGGATACCTGACCAGGCCGCTTCAGGAGTTGTTCTTCCCTGTTTGCGATAGTACTCCGCCAGAACCTTGTCATACTGCCGAATTTGTTCTTCATAATTTGAATCATCATACCTCTCAAAATGTACAGCGGCATCAAAAGGAAGCCTAGGCTTAGGGGGTTTGGTTCGGGGAATGTCAGGCCATCCCAAAACCATTCCAAAAACAACATAGACTCCTTTAGGCAATCCAAGAAATTCTGCCGTTGCTTTTGGGAAGTTCCTCATTCCACCAATCATTGTCGTTCCCAGTCCCATAGATTCGGCAAGCAACGAAAGTGACATTCCCACCAAGGCGGCATCAACAGATGCAACCAAAAAATTTTCCAGATTTTTCGCAAGTTGTTTTTCGTGCAACGATGCAGCCTTCTCCAATCGATGGACATCTGCACAGATTGCAACAAAGGCTCCGCACGTCTCAATGAAGCGCTGATTGCCGGCCAATTCTGCAATTTTCTTCAACCGGTTCCTGTCCCTGACAACCACAAAAGAATAGGCCTGCATGTTGCTGCTGGTCGGTGCCCGCCTTGCTTTGTCCAAAAGCAATACAAGTATCTCTTCTGGGATCGGTTTATCCACAAATTCCCTAATGCTTACATGCTTAGTCAATGTATCCAGGACTGATAGAGATGTAGTTTGCAATTCCACATGTATTAATTCAGCTCAGGATTAATTTAGAATTTTTTTGGGGCAAAGATCATGCATACGATTGATTTTGGTATTGGTTGAACTCATCCTCCACCCTCTTTATGAACTCTTCATCCAAAAAGCCCAAAGAAGGATAATGCTTGACCAAATGTATGAGATTCGGATTGATCCTCAAGGCATTCACAAATGATGCCGTTGCATCCTCCAACTGTCCGAGCCTATGCTGGAAAGTTCCAAGGCTGATCCACAGCTCGTCAGTGGGGCCATCAAATTTCTCAATAAGCTGCTTCATTTCTGCAACGGCCTCCTCAACTGTAGTCTTCTCTCCTGCCCCCTGTTGGATTTCAAAGAACTTCTGATGGATTTCCACGATCCGTAGCAGTCTTGCCAGCTCTTCGATGGGCTCTGGATTGTCATCTACCCTAAGATCTATCTTTCGAGAGCCGTAGCCTGCCCTGCCTTCACCTTCTTTTTCGATGATTAAGGCGGCACTCTGTTTCCCTCTTATGTCCCCTCCTGCCGCCTGTCCTGCCGCAAGCGCAGCCATGAGCCGTGTTGCCAAACTCCCTTCTGCCTTTTCAAATGCTTCGGCCATGGCCGTCACTACTTCTTCACCTGCAAGGATATTCCCTTGAACGGCATATCCCTTCCCCGTTTTGCCTCCTGCCCAAGGAATACATCTGTTGCCCGTAAAGGTAAGGGCATTTCCCTTGGCATCAACAATGCCCAACTGCCGTACCTCTATGTTTTCATCCAACTTACGGAACTCCTCCAACACCTGCTCCGGTGTCAGACCCTTTTCCAGCAGCTCCAAGCCTTTCGGCCCAAGCGATACATTGACCAAGGATTGGGTTGATACAGCTCCTACCCCTGCCTTTGCCCAAGGGCAAAGCGTGCCTACATTGAAGGCCTTGGACTGAACAGCCACTCCAAGCTCCCCCGTCTTTTCATCAAATGCGACAATACTGAATGTCGAAACCAGTTCTTGCATGGTCGATCAAAGTAATGTACCCGATCAGGCTTAATCATCTTTTCGTTTAGGGAGATTTTGTGAAATCTTACTTTTTGTGATTCAACTTGCTCAAATTGCCAATTGAACAGATGGTGTGTCCAGAATCGCATTAAAATTGACTTTTTATTCGATATTTCTGCATTTTAATAAATTTATGTTATTTTACCGTAATATATATATTGCCACACGGCAACCTATGAACACAAAATGCCTTTTTTTGATAACTGTAATGGTAGTTGGAATGCTTCCGCTACCATCGTTTTCAACACCGCTCAAATGGTGGTGGATGGATTGCCTGGCAGACCATTGGGCTATTGGGCTCTCCAAGACTTAAGAACTTGCGAGGATGATGCCTTGAAATTCATAGGATGTGACAAATGGTATGAAAAATCCGCCGCTGCGGTCAATGACAACTATTTCGGTTCAATTGTGGTAATTGATGGAGGACTGTCCAAGGATGAATGGCTTGCTTTGGAACGTTCTGCCGATGTGGACATAATCCGTCATGTACACCCAGCAACTGTACGTTTTTACGGGATTACCATACTTACAACAAGGAAATTGGCGGCTATGGGGATGATTCGCTTTCCAACGAAGATATTGGTTCCTCTGCTGGAGCACATGGGGTGAAAGTAATCAGTGCCATTGGGTTGGTTGCACCTAAGGCCAGAATTATCTTTATGGATGTTGACTTTGGTGATGGTTATGGGTATACTGATTTGCAAGATGAAACCCTGGTGTGGCAATGGATTTTAGACAATGCCGACAAGTATAACATCAGGGCAGTCACTATGTCTTGGTCTATCTTTACTTCAAATGTCAAGCAACCCGTGATAAACATTTTGAATTCCCTTTACCACAAGGGAATTTTCATGGTGTCTTCCTTAGGCAATACAGGAACACAGGATGGTTGGCATTTTCCTCAAAACCACCAATATGTGTATGCAATCGGTTCAGTGGATCATGAACGACGAATTGGATCACTTACTGGCTTCTATTCAGGTTATGCGGTTCAGACATCCTGTGCCTCCGCCAAATACTATGGTTCCTTCTGTAGTTTGTATGGGCGCGATTCCGAAGGTGCAAGCGATTCTTTGGATTTTGCAATGCCTGGGAATGGTGTTCCGGTCGCAGACTCTGTTATCTTAGGCAAATTGGTTTATAATTATGCTATGGCACAAGCTTTAGCACTCCTTTTTTTGCGGCGGCCGTGTTGATTGCCTATTATGCATTCATGAAAGGATACTCTGCCCGATACTCCGCGACTTTGCTTCCATCTGTCGTGGTAATCTACGACATTTTGAAGTCCGCATCATCATTCGGATATGCTGGGGTTTGGAGCTACAGGGTGGGCTATGGATGGGTGGATGTCGATACACTGTATGACAAGGCTTACACAAGGGGATATTCATATAACGAAGGCGGTGGAAGCGGACTATGGAACAGAGGTGATTGACATGAGAATTCCACTGTTATCTGTTTTTCTTGTGTGGCTTCTTCTTTCTCCTGTTGCAGAAGGCAGAGAGCCATATGGGAGTGAGGTTCTGCATTCTGAGGATGTGACCCTTGATCCATATGGTTTTGTTGACCTTCGATACAATGTTTCGATGTCAGCCAACCAGTCCAAGTACTCGTTTGAATATTTTGAATATCTTATTATTGTCATTGAAGGGGCCAGACACAGATCATTAGCCTTGTTTATGATAGCCAATGGCACATTTACACCCCAGTCTTATGAACACAGAACACGGATGCTGGAGGATGCTAAGATATATCGGCGCAACTTGGAGTAAGCAACGATACATATATCGATGAGGAATACATCCTCAACAACTCTATCTATATACAACGCGATGGGGATCGTACTTTGATTCCCTATCAAGCTTTTACTTGAGTGCTGTTAATGATCTCCCTCTCCGTAGTTTTCCATTGCAAGTTATCATCTACAACCCGAACCAAGAGGTTCTGAACCTGAATGTTTCAGTGGTTGTTTCAAAAGTACGATTATTTTTGCTTCTGTCGAGACCCCGCTCAATGCCAATCATTTGCTTCTTTGAGACAATCACCAAACTTTTTAGCCAAAAATCCCTAGGTGAATGGATGACTCTGACAGGATACCATGCACAGGCCCATTTCAGGGCCAATGATCTGGAGCTGTACTACAATTTTCCCATGGAACCTCCCAAAGGGTTTGCTCCCTGCCACCACATTGAAAAGCTGGTCTGCTCCAAGGCACAGGAATTTTCGCCTGGGGATTGCATCAATGTTCGAAAATGTGAACTGGAGCAGTTCAAGGATCAGCTTTTTAGAAAATACGGCATCCACGGCCCAACTCTCCTGAAGGTTGACAAGATCCTTCGGGAAAAAAAGGACTGAAATCGGGCAGTTTTTTTGCCAAAGGCCAACGAGTTCAAATATCCAATAAAGGAAAATGGAGTTATGTCACTTGCTGAAAAATTGAAGGAGCATCTGGAAAACGGAAAGGACTGGGAAAAACTAAAAACGCCCGTTGAAGGGGTCTTTGTCGTCAAAATGCCCGCAAAAGGAAGGTTCAAGGCAAAACTTGCAGTGGAAATCAATCCGGGAAACAAGAGGAAAGGGCTGTACATCACCTCATTTGATCAGTTCCAAGCCTTTATGGAGGTTTTCTCCAACCAAAAGATGTCAGAACTGGTCAAGTCCATGGATGAAGTGAACGGAGTTGAAGGAAAAGCAGAAGAGGGAGATATAGTGGGTGAGCTTGAATTCTAAAGGATTATGTCCGCAAGATTTGTTCCCAAGAGATTCAATGTGTCGACAAAATGTACAACCATTATGAGCGCATGGATTGCCAAGAGGACTGAGAGGAACCTGTCCCTTCCAATTCGGATCTCGCCTGCTTTCCCTTCAGAATTATCAAACCTGAAGAAGATCTTTGAAACCACAAATGCAACTCCGAATACGATCACATGTACGATGTTTGCGGTGATGTCCGAATATGACAGAACGGCTATTTTCAGAAAAAATTCGAGAAAAAGAAGGACAAAAATGGGAACCCAATACAGTCTTCGTTTCCGTGAAATGGTGACTGTCATGCCGATGCATCCCCAAACACCTACAGAAGACCCCAAGTAATAGGATTGGCGCAGAACTCCAAAACTAAGATTTTGGGTCATGGGGTCAATAACAAAAAAAAGCAACGGGCTCAGTACAATCGGTGCAAGAATAGATGTCGTCAAAAAAGTGAATACCACAACCTTGCCGTTGGTCGCCTTTTCAAGACCTGACACGTAAAAGATCATCAGGAATCCTGAATAGCCATAATGAACCAATGCAAAATGGATGAGATAGTACGTAAAGACTTGCCATTGCCACTCAAGCTTTCCCTGAAGCGTGAAGCGATCGGGCGTGTCAGGCCATTCAACAATCCATGTATCCATCCTGTAGGTTTTTGGATCTGAAAACTGGCTTCCGTCAAACAAAAATGCACCAATCACATAAAACAGCGCAAGCATTGACAACGTCACAGTGGGAAACCTGCCTACACCTTTCTGTACATCATAGACCAGTTTGTACACGTATCTGTTCTTCAGGTCTTCATATTAGAACATTTTTTATACTCGGCCATAGTTCCTTGCTATATTTTTTAGACTGCTTTGGCTGGCCGCTAGTTAGTTCTGAATTGAAATTTGAAAATCGAAATAAATCATCAACACAAGATAGAGAATCAACAGAAGCGGAATCAAGAAGCCAATTACCGCAATCGTTTTCTTGTCGTCTTGGTATTTCACATGCATGAATATGGCGACGATGAATGTCGCTTTTACGAAGGAAAGCAATAGGAGCAAAGTAATCTTTAGTGCACTCGTCTCCATGAAACCAATAACGTATTCCACTATTGTTACAATCAGCAATACTATGACAGTAGCCATATATGCTTTTCTGTGGTCATTTTCGTTTTCCATTATCATCACCTAAATCAAATACAGCAGTGTGAAAAGAAAGACCCACACTAGATCCACAAAATGCCAGTACAGTCCCATGTATTCTACGTATTCATGGTTCTTATCGGAATATCCGCCCCTTACGGCACGCAATAGGACAAATACAAGAAGGAGAATCCCGATAAACACATGCAAGCCATGGAACCCAGTTTGCAAAAAGAATGTGGAACTGTACAATTTGAAGCGTGAATCTGCAGCCAAGGCTACATCTCCTTCATGGAATAGATCCAAGTACTCTTTGATCTGGATCGAGATGAATGTAGTCCCAAGAAGAATGGTGGCTGCAAGCCAGATCTTCAAATTTTTCTGATCGCCCAATTTTATTGAGTTCACCGCCATTGCCATCGTAAACGAACTAAGGATCAGCACAAACGTGTTTACCGCTGTCAAATTGACATCCAAATATTCATGTGGGTTGGGCCAGGCAGTTGCCCTTAGCCTAACAACTAAAGAATATCCGATCAGGGTTGCAAAAAATATTACCTCTGAAAGAAGGAACAGCCACATTTCCCAATGACGATCCTGTTTGTATTGGTCTGTTTCATGCACTTGTCCCTTCTTTCCCGATTCAACGAAGAAAAGAACAGCCACGTACAGTACAAAGAAAAACATGAAGATCCATACCCATTGCATGGGTGCCAAATACTGGGCCAAAAAGCCTCGCTCAGCTGCGATCAATGAATCTTGGAAAGGCCCGATCTGCAATGATGCACTCAGGGCCAATAGGGGAAATGCAATCGCCACTGCACCTACAGGCGAAAGAAATGAATTCTGATGTTCAAGGTGAACCTTGGTGCCCAACTCCTCTTCCAAATATCTTGGAAAGGGTTGTGGGAAATTATATGCCGAATTTTTCTCTCCAAATGGGTTTTCCTTGTTTTCAACTTTGGTTCCCCTAGTAGCTCCGTATCCCATCGAAACAATAAAGAAAACAAAAGCGATTCCCATCATGAATGCTCCAACGGTTGAAACCTGATGCCAATACTGAAACTTTCCAGGATAGGTAAAGTACCTGCGCGGCATTCCCATTAAACCCAGCATAGTAAAACCTGTAAAGGCAACAAACGATCCGATAATCCAGAACCAAAAATGGAGTTTTGCAGCATTCCTATGATACATTCTGCCGGTCATGTCGGGGAAATAATAATAAAATGCCCCAAACAGTGCTGTGAGAATTGATGAGGCAACCACAAAATGAAAATGGCCAACAACCCAATATGTGTCCTGCAGGACATAATCCAAAGGCAAATCATTCAAAAATTCCCCGGTAATTCCTCCTATCGTAAACATCAGAATAAAGGCAAGGGAAAACAGCATAGGCTCATGAAATGTAACTTCCCCCTTGTATAGATTGAATATCCAAAAGAAAACCAGTATACCTGAAGGAATGGCTATGATGTATGTGAAAAAATTGAATGGAAAACGAACGAATGGGTTGATACCGGTTGTATACATGTGATGGGCCCATACAATGAATGACATCAAAACTATGCTGAACATTGCTCCAACTATTGTCCGATACCCGAAAACATGCTTGCCGGAAAACTTTGATATAAACATGGTCACCATTGATGCCGCAGGAAGAAGAAGGACATAGACCTCCGGATGGGCAAAGAACCAGAACAAGTGCTGATAGATTATTGGGTTTGAATAGTCCGGATCAAAAAAATGTGTATTCAAATTTCGATCCATGAACACCATGAACAATGCAATCGTGATGACCGGCGTGCTCAAAAGTAAAAGAATGGACGTAAACAGTGTTCCCCACACGAACATGTCCATTTCAAACCATTTGATATAGGGGGCTCTTCCCTTCCAAATTGTCAGAATAAAATTCAATGATCCAATGGTGGAAGAAACCCCGACAATCACCAGTCCCAAAATCCAAAAATCAACCCCCTCTGTAAAAAGTGACAGGGGTGCATAGCCCGTCCATCCGGCATAGGCCTGTGAAAGCCAAATGAAGATTGATCCGACAGGTATCAACCAAAATGCAAAATTATTCCATTTGGGCCAGTACATGTCATTGTTGACTGCGGCAACCATTCGTGGGATCAATAAATTGCCAAACCCCGCACCAAGGGGGACAATAACTAAAAATACCATCGCCGTTCCGTGAAGGGTGAATGCAACATTGTATTCAATTGGGGTTTTGAAGAATGAAGGCAAAGGATCCCACAGTTCCAGTCGAATCAGCAGTGCATAGCCGCCTGCGATCATTATGTTGATCAAGGAACTTGCAAAGTACAACAATGCAATCTCCTCTGCGTTGGTTGTTCCAAATATACGCCTTGGGCTTTTCCAAAATGATTGTTTTGCATGAACTTCCATTTCAAATTGCCTCCAATACTCCTCTCATCATGGAATGCCGAGCCCCACAATATTCCGCGCACAAAATGAGATAAGACCCTGGCTTCTCAATAGTGACTACAATGGTATTGTTGACATGTGGGACAACGTCCATCTTAAAATTCAATTCATAAATGTAGAATGAATGGATTATGGGATTTTCTCCTGAAGACCAAAGAATGAAAAGATACGATTTGCCCGCAGGAATTGTCAATGTAGTCATGGATATCCCATTTTCATCAGTAACTGGCCTGAATGTTTGGTTATTGTAATAAAACCTCCATTGCCAGTTTTCCGTTGCCTCAACAATCACTGTCTCTTCGGGTGGTGTATTGTTCAGTTCATACTCAAACTCAGACAATGCGGGCAAAGACAGGGCCAGAAGAAGAAGTCCTATGAGAATCGGAACTGCTATCCATATGGTCTGAAGCCTTTTCAGTGCAATGGGGTTGTGAGGTGCTGCTACGGCACCAATCCCCTTCCTGTACCTAACTAGCATGTATGTCCACAATATCAAAACCAATGCAAAAACTGCAACGGAAAGAACCAGAACCTCAAAAAAAAGCCGATTGTACAGTTCGGTCAAGTTGCTTTCAGCAACTGCCGGCTTTAACCCAAAAAACGCCAACAGGACAAAAAAAAAATTTTTTTCACGTCACACTCACCTCAGCCTTTGTTTCTTCTTCCAGACCATAACCATGAACATGGTGAAAATGGCTGTAATAATGTCAACAAAGGGTGCTCGTTCTTGGGCACTTGTCAATCCTGCCCCCACAATTATTTCTCCCGTCATGCCTTGCTCCTTATGATCTTCAACTGTACACCAATACGGCAGAACAGTATCCTCATTGGGCATCAACGCATTGATCATTTTCATCTGCATGGTTCCATTTCCAACAATATGCAGGCCAAAGTATTCTGTCCCATTTGGAAAATGGACTGCCAAATCATGCTCTGCATCCTGTGTATTGACGAACATGATCATTACACAGGCCCCTTTGTCCACCTTGACCTCCGTAACGTTGAACAGTTTTCCTTCTGCCGCTGTTCCAATCACCACTGTTTGGGTGGGATTATGGCAAAAGTCTTCTACATCTTCATGGCCTCCATGCCCTCCCTCTTGGGCATAGGTCATGGGGACAAACATCAACAAAACTGCTAAAAAGAGTGCTAACGCGTGTTTCATCTTTCATCACCTTGTATTCAATAATCCTCGCTTTGTCGAATTTATACTTTAATCGAGTATATTATTGAATACTCAATAATATCCCTTAGTAAAGTATATTTAAGGATTTCGTGGAACTATCGCTTCTATGGCAAAATTTATGCAATTTTGGTTGGAAGAACGATCCAACTTGATTTTCAATGATGAAAGCAAAGCATATTAACCAAGCGATTCAAAATCAAATTGCAATGTGGCTGCTAATCGGTTCACACATAGTGTTGGCAATAGCAATAGCAATTATGGGTGCAGTGATTGTAAAATCCAACCAGTTGATGCATATTTTGCAGGGAAGCAAGGCAGAGCCATTATGGAGAAAAACCAGGATTTCGTTCTACGTTCTGTTGGTTTTTTATGTGGGCATCATGATAATCCTCCTTTTTTCCACAAATTCTCCGTCTAATGTCGATACGTTTCATATTGTGATCATGAACCTCTCCTTTCTCCTTACAAGCATTCTGCTCCTCAATCTTGTCAATTTGGACATTCGAGCCTTTCAATCTCTGTTTGACCTCATCAATGAGGAATAATCGGGGTAAAACCATGAAGAACAAACCTTCGATTAGTGACTTGATGTCTTCTCCCAACAATTTGGAGGCATTGATAAGGGGTATCTACAATCTGAATTACTTGGAGTACATAGTTTTGGTATCCCTTTTCCAGTTGAAAGAGGCAGATGTTGAGATGATTATGGAGCATACTGGCCAGACTTGGCACAAGAACAAAGTGAATGGTGCTCTGATCTCCCTGATGGAACAGAATCTCTGTACAAGAACTCCCATTCAAACTGAAGGTAGAGGCAAGGCTAGATTTCTCTATCGACCAAAACCTCTTGAAAATGTTGTGACGGAAACCAAAAAGCGAATCAAGGAATGGGTGGATCATGTTTCAGAAAGATTGAATGACCTTGTCGCCTTTGTCCATGACGTTGATACAAAAGAATATCAAAAACGAAAGCAAAAAAGAGAACGAATCAGAAAAGAATGGTTCAACAATGGTAAAGCTAAAGATTCTTAGCTAAAGAAACAATGGCAATTCTCTAAAATCTTCGTTTTCTGTAAACAACAATTCCAATCATGGCAAACAATGCCAGATATGCCTCAAATCCTGGAACTGGAAGTCCGAGTTCTGGTGTTTGATTGGTTCGTCCATTTGATGCAATCAATACAAGAACATAACTATTTTCGTTGCCGCCTGAATCTTTGGCTTTGATAGTCAACACAGCCCCTCCGTCGGCCACTGTTGAGCTGTCCCAATCATAGGTATAGGTGTTTTCTGAACCTTTTGCCATTTCATTCACGCTTCCATCGGGCAAGGTGACAGTCACTTGGGCGACTGCTGTGTCGTCAGTTACAGTTGCAGAAATGGTGACTGTTCCACTGACTTCTGAATTGTTGAATGGAGCCACATTCGAAATGATCGGTGCGGTTGTGTCGGACTGAGTGGGGGCAACTCCCACAATTGAGAATGTCCGGGTTACGGATGAAACTGTGTGTGTATTCTCATCCTTGTCCACAACAATCACTTTGAAACTGTATGAACCAAGGCTCCAGGTCGAAATGTTTGCATCAAATCGATAAAGGCCTGTTGAATTGTCCAAAAACATGTTGAAAGTGAACTGTTGGGCTCCGGATATTTCCAGCTCGACGGATTTGATGCCTATGTCGTCCGTGACATTGGCAACAAAGGAAATGGTCTGTGTGAGCGTGTTGTTAAACACTTCTCCGTCCAAAGGAGATACTGCCTCAACAGTCGGCGGATTGCCTGATGGAATGTTGTCAATCAACACATTAATGATTGTACTTGTCCAATGGCCGTCCATGTCCAAGGTCTTGATCCCCAATGGCAACGAATAGCCTTCAGGCAACTTGGATGCCAGCACATCAAAATCAAAGGAATAATAGTGGAAAACTCCTGAGGAGTTGGTCACTGTACTGACGGGAGTCATAATGTACCCTGCGGGCCCAATCCAGAGAATTGTTGCAAATATTCCTGTCTCATCCGCCACTGTAAAGTTGAAGGTGACCTTGTCTCCGATTGACTGGCCGTCTGAAACAGATGTGAAGTAGGCTGTCGCAGCGGGAAGATTGTCGTCATAATTGTCAACAATGACGGATCCGATGAAGTTGTACCCGACATTTCCTGCATTGTCAGAAACATTAGCTTCAATGTTCCATTCCCCGTCCGCCAACAATGTAGTGTTCAAAACACCGTCAAATGCCTTCCGGTCGGGCGTTGCATCCACCCATGACGTATTCTCAATTAAGCTGAATGTTTTGGTAAAGGTTGAATGGGTAATGGGGGCATCCGATCGGTACATGTGTGCATTAACACTCTTGATACCTGAGGATGGGAATCTGGAAATAAAGTGCGTGCCATTGAAATAATATGGCCAAGTTGCATCATCAACCACAGTCATGACATTCACGGAGCCAGACACCCTCTGTCCGTGATTCAGTTGCGAATAGTTGGTGTATCCATTGTATGGGTAATTTGTCAATGATGCATTGTAATAATACATTGGAGAGAGATAGGGTGGCTGAAGATCCACTGTGTCATCATAATATTTGTTCACAAATGTGAAGTTGTAGTTGCTGATTTGCGTGATGTTGTTTCCGTTGGTATCCTGAATATATTGGATCGGTTTGGAGATTGTCACATCCATGTAGACCGTTCCATGCATTCTGGAACTGTCGTACCAAGAGTCATTGTAAAGTGAATATCCAAAACCGTTCTTTTCAACCGGTTCGACATTTATACTCGTCTGTTGTGTGGTTTCAGAGTGGAAGGTGAGCTGAAGAGTTCCTGAGTAGGAGCTCCAAGGAAGCACACCATTAAGATTAAACACTGGCATATTCAGCAATTGACCTGAAAATGCCTGCTGGATGTTCTGGGCGAATGCAGGCACAAGTGTTGGCAGGTATTCCGGATACTGCTCATGTTCCAGATTGATTTCGGCTCCAAGCCCCCATCGTTCATAGTGTAAGTTCCATGAGAACTTGGTCACTTCCGTCAAGTTGATGGCCTGAACTACCGCAGAGCGGGAATAGACATACAGGGATGGGATGAAGGTGGATGAAAACATTGTATTGTTCATCTTGCCATCAAGATCAAATCTTAATCCATCAACCCTCATTGGATTGTCAGGATCTGTTTCATTGTGGAACTCATAATAATCCAACAGACCTGTATCCTGGCCGTCCCAGTCCGTATGGTTCCCGCCATATACAAAATTCACTCCCAATGACGATAGTTCTGAGATTATGGCACTGGCCTTGGAGTATGCATCTGCAAAAGAATAACCGTCGCTATAGAAGAATTCAATCCAGCCTGTAAAGTTGGATGCTTCAGTCCTCCTTAGTTCGAACCTCAGCTCAACCAAATCGACAAACAGTGACGAATTGGCCAAAAGATTGGTTGTCGGAGCAACCCTGTCCAATCCATTTATGGAGGCTAACGCCCTTATGTAACCTCTTTGGTCTATATCCCACGAAACCTTTTCCCTATTTTCCCAGTTGTATTGGGTGAATGTATGGTCAAAGGTGAGGACTATGGTGCTATAGTTTGCGCCAGATTTCAGCCAGATGTCATACACCTGCCTAACACGATTTTCTTCCTCAAATGTCTTGAAGAATATGTCCGTGTTTGAACTGTTTGAAATGCTTAAGGCAGGGGAGGTCACACCCGGAAGCTCAATGGACAATTGCAAATTGTCAGATGAAGGGGGGGCGGCCCAATCGATTCTGGCAAATGACACCAAATCAAAAGAGAATCCACCCGTCTGTGCCGAAATAGGATCCCTGAAATTAACGTTTAATGATGCATCATATCCCGAACCAACCTTGTACATCGAAAATTGGAACCAGTTTGCCTCAGTGACATTCAACGTCTTTGCAACTCCACCATTTGGACGAGGTACCGATCGATCAATGACACTGCCCGCTTGCGGCCAATCCAATCGTGCATCTCCTGTAACATAGGTTTCGGATCCTGAAACAAAAACGTCAGCAATCTGACGATTTGTCAATGGTGTTTCTGCTTCAATAAGGGCCAACAGCGAATTTGCGGCACTTTCTGCTATTGTAGTCGAAGTTGTACTGAATCTAAAGTTGAAATTGACATTGGTGTCATCAACATGCATCGGCTCTTGAAATGAAACCGAGGCATATTGCAGAATGTTGCTTACGGAACTTGGCAACGAAGTCCCCAAATTCGTTGACCCATAGATGGGTGCAAATCCATTCAGGCTTACATAGGTCTCAATGAACCCGTTTTCTGTAAACCTGTAGTTTATGTCTTCACTATAAGAGGACGTCTGCTGAATGCCAAAGCTGTTCTGCTGATGAATGGTAGACGTCCTCAATTCCTCTCCTCCTGCTGGTGCAAAGAGCATTGGAACTAGTAGAATCAACACTAGAATTGACTGCCTCATTACCATTGCCACTCTCTCTCATGATATATAAACTCAATTGAACTCAACTTTACTAGAACTTTCCTGTTTCATATTTTTTGGAAAATTTGCCAATTTCCATTGAAATATCCCATCGGCCAACATATCTACACCCTTTTAACTCTCGAAAACTTTCCTAGATCAACATGATTTATTTTCATCCCATTGGGAAGACGCAACGACTTCATCTTTTCACCATCAACATCCCCCAAAGCTTGGAGGACTGAATTTTGTCCACACGCTTTGAACAACTCGGCCTATGCGACCCATTGCTACATGCAACTGAGCAAATGCAGCATTTTGTTCCAACGGAAATCCAACAGCAGTCCATTCCAAAAATCCTTTCGGGAAGGGATCTGTTGGGCATGGCCCAGACGGGCTCAGGAAAAACCGGTGCCTTTGTCCTTCCAATCATGCAACAAATGATTCAAACGAAAAAAGACCGAGGGATCCATGCACTCATACTTGCACCTACACGGGAATTGGCCATCCAAATTTCGCAAGCCGTCGCAGACTACGGAAAATTCACCAACATACGGTACGTCACCATCTATGGGGGCGTCTCGCAACGCCCTCAGGTACAAGCGCTTAACAAGGGGGTGGATATGGTGATTGCTACACCCGGCAGGTTACTCGACCTACTCAATCAGGGGCACATTTCATTGGATACAATCCATACCTTGGTTCTTGACGAAGCAGACAGGATGCTGGACATGGGTTTCATCCACGACATCCGGAGAATCATCGGAAAAACACCTTGCAACAGGCAGACCCTCCTGTTTTCAGCGACCATGCCCAAGGAGATCATCTCGCTCTCCAAGGAATTCATGAATCATCCCGAAAAAGCCTTTGTTCATCCCACATTTTCTCACGTGAAAAACATTACCACTACTGTACTGTTCGTTGACCATAAGCATAAGTTCGGTCTGCTCCATCACTTGTTGACCCAACTCAACATGAATCGGATCCTGGTCTTTACCCGTACAAAACGAGGTGCTGACAGGGTGACACAGCGCTTGGGTAAAAAACGGATCAACGCAGATTCCATACATGGCAACAAATCCCAAAACCAACGCAAAAGGGCCCTGAAACGGTTCAAAAAAGGAAAAACACGGGTTCTAGTCGCCACAGACGTGGCCGCGAGGGGGATCGATGTCCAGAACATTACACATGTCATCAACTATGATATTCCACCCCAACCAGAGACCTATGTTCACAGGATCGGAAGAACTGCCCGGGCAGGAACGTCCGGAACCGCAATCAGCTTCTGTTCCCCCAATGAACACAAGTACCTCAAGCACATAGAGATTATGATCCAGCAGCATCTGACCCGACCAGACCATCCATTCCGCAACCCGCGTGCAGAACCCAAAAAAACCCGGCTGAAGTGGAAAACTTAATGGATGAAAAGTTAATTATCGAGGCTTGGCACGGGTTGCCTGTATTGGGTATAGGGCCTTGGATGAGGAGTTATGGTCTAATTGAGCTAAAATTTGGTTTCAGGCTTGGATCCATTACCGAAAAAATAATGGAGAAGGCGAACCATTCTGCAGAAAAAATTGCAGAAAACACCGAAAATAAAAAAGAAAGTACTTGGTCACTCGGCCAATTTTCTGTAATGGGCGTTTTTAGTGGTGCACAGGATGGGCTACAAATACAGATAAATACGCTTGCAGAACTCGGACCAAACTTGGATTTCAAATATAAAATTGCGAAGAACTTAAAATTTGAATTGAACGGTAAGGCAGTTATTCGTTGGGCATTTTCAGTTACTGCAAAATGGAATGATGCAGGCCTATAT
>JALUTL010000377.1:1561-2514 GCA_027016475.1 Candidatus Heimdallarchaeota archaeon | reverse complement strand
CCTCAACGCCCATGTTTTTGAAAATCACGGAATATGGGAAACCAAGAAGGGAACTTGAACCTAAAGGTGCAGATAATTTGGATACAACAAGAGATGGGTAGGGGATAGAAAGAAGCCTTAAAAGAATACGTTCATAGAAAACATGAAATTCAGGGATATATCCTTTCATCCGTTCAGGGAAAAGTAAAATAAGGTAGGGGTTCCGAATACCAGAATACTTTAAGTGTTTTTTCAGTTTTGCGAGCCTAGTAATTGCCTCTTTTTCTGGTTTGTTGCTGTAGTCCTCAAACAGGGGATAGAAAAAGACATGGTTTTCCACCTTCTGGATTGTATCAATATGAAGATCTTCAAAAAAGTAGAGAAATACATAGTTTGGAAGAGGGCGAGGTTTGATTCTTCCTCTCCAAGTTTCTTCTGAGAGATCTAAAAGCGAATCGTGTAACATCTCATTCTTCAGTTTATTTTCAATCATTTGACGTCCGAATTCAAATTCGGCAATCATTTTCTCGATTAGAAAGGCAAGTGTTCCAGAGGTTTCTTTTCCATGGAAGTTTGAAGATTCTGAAAGTAAACAAAGCCTTAGACATCCAACATTTGTAACAACCTTTCGAACAATCTTGTCAATGTCGTTATTTATCATTTATTTCAACTCCTCAATCACAGGATAATCTTTGAAAAATTCGTGAAGGTCAGACTTCAACAGTTCTAGGTTGGTGTATTTGGTAATGATAAATTCCCTGTCAAGTCCTCTCAGAAGTTCTGCGCGGTAATCAAGAAGCACAAGTGCACCTTTGTCATTTTGGGATCGGACAGTTCTGCCAAGAGCTTGTGTGATTAATTGCATGAGAGGAACTATCTGTTCAAAATTCAACGCAAGAGTAGGATTCTCCAAAACATTTGCAAGTAACCGGGAAATAAATTTTTGATCATCGGAGGGAGTGGCAAAGGGGAGA
>JALUTL010000377.1:0-1551 GCA_027016475.1 Candidatus Heimdallarchaeota archaeon | reverse complement strand
TAGCAAAGAAAGAAGTGATCGACCATTTTTTACAAGCTGGATTCCTTCTGAAAATTTTCCGGAAGATATAGCCAAAATTATTACTTTTTCCTTCTTTTGATCTAATTCTCTTTGTATTTCAACAAGCTTGGTTCTCCTTTCTTCAATGATTAGTTCGTAAGGTGAATTGCCAGCCAATTGTTTCAACAGTCCCTCTTGGAAAGAATATGAAGGACATACTACCATAACGTGTCTTGGGGATAATGTCGAAAGTGAAAGAATGGTTTGGGCCATATCCTTGAATAACGCAGGAGTTCTTTTGCTGGCCTTGCTTGTCAGTCCCTTATAGGAAAGATAACTCCTGAAAATGTTTTTAGGGTTCCCTTGGGAAAAGTCAAGAAGAACCGTATCTCTTGAGTCAAAACCGAACATTTTCGCAAAAAGACCGAGGGGGCGGAATGTCCCGCTCATGTAGATTTGAAGGTTCGCATCTTGGAAACGTGAAAGCCATTCCCTTGGAGCTACCCGAATAAAGGTAAGAAGTTCAGAATTAGCAACAATGTATCCAGAACTTCTTAATCGGAGGAATCTTTTCATTCGCAACACCTCCTCAGAACTGAGAAAGGCAAAAATCGAGCGATCTTCTTCACTATTGGTCAGATTCAAGAAGCTTTCAAGATCAGCCCACATATACTCTTCACCGAGATCTTCAGGATTAAGCAATTGTAATTGTCCAAACGCTTCTTTAAGGGAAGAGAGCATAGGATGCCTTCCCAATTCATTTTGTATAAATTCGATGTCATGAATATTGATGGATTCCCGAACAGTGTTTGCCAAATTATGGGCTTCATCCACAATAAGAATGGTGTTCTCAATTTCGACCCCCAATGATTGTAACATATGGGAAAAGAGTGGTTCCCATAAATAAGCATAGGTTGTTATTACTATCTCAGTTGCCTTGAGCATTGAATGTTGAAGGTAATAAGGACATTGGGAAGGGCGTATCTGAAACATAATTTTTTTGAAATTTTCGGGTGAGGGATTATAAGAAAGTTTGATATTGGTTGGAAGAATATATCGTTCTCCCTCAGGTTTCTCAATGTTCCTGTTCGGATGGTAATTACACGGAAGCATATGGCAAAGTACGCTAACTGCTTCAGGAGGAATTTTGATGTCAACCGTGGAACTTTTGTCGAGTAGTCTGCAAAGCCTCATCTTTCCGAGATATGGAAGGATAAGGGGAATTTTTCGAGATTCCAATGACCTAACGGGATTGGGTTGGAGCAAGGTTTTCCATTCACGGAGAAATGAAGTAATCTGTGAAATGGTTCGACAGAAAACAAGTATTTTCTGACCCTTTTCTTTCCTTGCCAAAGCCGCAGTCAAGACAGCAATGGTTTTCCCCGCACCCGTTGAGTTGTGAATCATGATCTTAGTTTGAGGAGGGGACATAACAATTGATTCCATCATGGATACCTGAGTTGGAGACGGTTTGGGGTACGGGAATAGAGAAATCAAGCTTTCAAGTCGTGAGGAGTTGCTTTGTAGAGATATTATCATCACCTAGATTTG
>JALUTL010000376.1 GCA_027016475.1 Candidatus Heimdallarchaeota archaeon | reverse complement strand
GATCCGGGCTCCTTTGTTGAACTTGACAAATTCGTCGTTCACAGAACAAACCTGTTTGATATGGACAAGACCAAAATCTATGGAGATGGAGTGGTTACAGGATATGGCACCATCAACGGCAGAAAAGTCTGCATATTTGCACAAGATTTCACCGTCTTCGGCGGAGCATTGGGAGAAATGCATGCAGAAAAAATTTTGAAGATAATGGATTTTGCCCTAAAAAATGGACTGCCCATAATTGGACTCAACGATTCAGGAGGGGCAAGGATACAGGAAGGTGTTGCGTCATTGGCAGGTTATGGTAAAATCTTCAGGGCAAATGTGTTGGCATCTGGAGTGATTCCGCAAATTTCGGTGATCATGGGACCCTGTGCAGGCGGTGCAGTCTATTCCCCTGCCTTGACAGACTTTATCATTATGGTGGAAAAAACCAGCTACATGTTCATCACTGGGCCAAATGTTGTCAAGTCAGTGACTGGCGAGGAAATCTCTTTCGAGGACTTGGGTGGTGCATTAACACACAACAAAACCAGCGGAGTGGCACATTTCAGGGCAAAGGATGAAAAAGTCGCGCTTGCCTACATCAAGAGATTACTTGAGTACATTCCACAGAACAACCTGTCAGACCCTCCAAAAGTACCGGGAGTTCCACCACCTGTCGACCAAATGAAACTGAGAGAAATTCTACCTGACAATTCCAACAAAAGCTATGACATGTGCCAAATCATCGATGCTATTGTAGACAAAAACAGCTTTTTCGAAATCCAAAAGGACTTCGCTCAGAACATCATCGTAGGATTTGCCAGATTGGATGGATATTCAGTTGGAATTGTAGCCAATCAGCCTAATGTCATGGCAGGCACTTTGGATATCAATGCTTCAGACAAGGCAGCCAGATTCATCAGATTCTGTGACGCATTCAACATTCCCATAGTCACATTTGTTGATGTCCCAGGGTTTCTGCCCGGTTCAGACCAAGAGTTCGGAGGTATCATCAGGCATGGAGCAAAACTCCTGTATGCATACTGCGAAGCAACAGTGCCAAAATTGACCATCATCGTGCGCAAGGACTTTGGAGGGGCATATGACGTCCTTGGCAGCAGGCATTCCGGGGCAGATCAAGTGTTCGCATGGCCAACCGCAGAAATTGCAGTCATGGGCGCAAGCGGTGCCGCAAACATCATTTTCAGAAAAGAAATAGAAAATGCCAAAAACCCAGAAGAAGTTCGGCAACAACTGATCAATGAATATGAGCAGCAGTTTTCGAATCCTTACATTGCAGCCGAGCTGGGATTGATCGACGGAGTGATTTTCCCTGAAAAGACAAGAGAAACTCTCATTAAGGCACTCAGGTTCACTTCCAGCAAACGGGAGGCATTGCCCCCCAAAAAACATGCAAACATGCCTATGTAGTAATGATTTTGTCAATCACTTCAATAGGAATTTGTGGATAGTCTTGGTGCAATCTTTCCAAAATAGTCCATTGCACACCTCTACCGGGAACCTTGACTTTTTCCAAATACCCCATTTCGGCAAGACGCGTCAAGTATTGCGTCAAATGTGACTTTTCCAAGTGAAGATCATAGTTCTTCGCAGTCATCATTTCTGTCCAATCACGGTGAATATCTGTAGTATCCAACACCATGCCAACAGCATATTGGTTTGCTAAAAACAATCCAACCCTCTCCCTTTTTCCGGAATTCCATATTTCTTCAGGACTTCTGACTGGACGCTGCTGAGGCAGTGGATCTGATGAGACAGCAGAGGATGAGGCAGGCGTTGTCAATGAACTCATCATTGCAGCCAACTGTTCAGGAGACAGCGATTTCAGCATGGCCTTGTCTATCTCCACAATTGTCCCATCCGGCCGCGTGATTCTCATACCTGCCATTGTATCTGCCTCGAACTTGAATTAGCATATCCTAAACTCAACTGTTCTTAATAAAGATACATATTACACAGGGAGTTAAAAGTGAATGTTATAGTCGTGATTTAAATTTTATGTGGTAATACTCTTAGAATTTCTTCTTTCGAACAATTGCAGCTGCGATGCCTACAACAAACAAGCCACTGAACACTGCCCAGAAGGAGATTGGTGTGTCAGTTGTAACTGTGGTTACTTTTACGCTGGTGGCTGTTTCTGTATTGATAGTTGTTGTGACCTCTGAGATGGTTGTTGTGTCTACTTCTTCCGGCAACAACAGGAACCTTGCCTCAGCAACACCAACAACAAATCGAGAGACTGAGTTAACCTCTACTGTGGGGTCAGGAGAGGAGGAATATCTGCTCAAGGAGAAGGAAGCAAACGCAAAGTAGTTTGGACCGTCAGGAATAACAGTACCATTATCATTGGTGATCAATGAAACATTTGCAGTGTTTCCATCCATAAAGTGGGCTCCATATCGATCAACAAAGAAGTTGACTGGTTCAGCACCACCCAAACCTTCTCTCAGGGTGCCTCTGATGAACAAACCGTCACTTTTTGCACCATTGGAACCGTATATTCCATTTTCAGTAGTTATTTC
>JALUTL010000375.1 GCA_027016475.1 Candidatus Heimdallarchaeota archaeon | reverse complement strand
GGATAATGAATCAATCGGAAACCAAGGTGAATCTTGGGCCGATACTGCTGCTGAACAGATTTCCCAAGTCACCCAAACCTTAGAATCGATATTCACTGATCAATTGTCTAAACAAGAAGAAGCTTTGCAAGAGACATTGAGAACACAATTGGAACAGATCATTCAACAAATGTCACAAACCATCTCTTCTTCTCACAGCCAGTTGATGCAACAAATTTCAGAAGAAATTGAATCCTTGAAGGTGATGAATGAAACAACCCTCTCCAAAACAAAAGATCAGATAAAAGAGAAGATATCAGCATCCAGCGGCTTACTCGAACAAAAACGGGACGAGACCATTTCTGAACTTTCTGCAAAGACTGCCGATCTTATAGACCAACTGAAACAGATGCAGCAGCAACTTTCAGATTCTCTCGACTCTTTGAAAGAAACAGGCACTGCAACGTTATCCAATACGCTTCAAGAGATCAATCAGTCAAAATCCAATATTGAAGCGACGAAGAACGCCTTGCTTCAATCAATAGATGACCTTCTTGAAAGGCAAAAAAACGACTTGTTGCAAATCACCTCACTTCTGGATCAAGAAAAAGCTAACTTCGAATCTTCGACCAACACACTACGTCAAACATTGCAGGAAACAACCAAATCCTCCCAAACTTTGTTGGATGATAAGGTGACGTCAGCAATATCTTCAGTCATTGAATCTACCAATAATCTGAAGGAATCATTGACAGTTTCCGTAATAGAACTAAACCAATCATTCAAGTCCTCCCAAGGGGAATTGATTCAACAATTCAGAACTTTGGTTGACTCAGCTAGGCTGGATTTTGAGCAATTTCTTGAAACTATTACCGAAGAACTTTCTGCTGATCAACATGGGCTGAAAGAAAGATTGGAGCAGACAATGGATGCTTTGAAACAAAATCTCTTTGAGTTGATAGAGAACTCCAGAACACTCCAAGAAAAACTGGTCAATGACATAGTTACACGAATGGAATTCCATGCAAATGAAATCAAACAGCTCGGTTTGGCCAGCATTGGCATGGTTCAGGAAGTACTGCAACAGGCTAGCGGCGACCAAACTAGCCAAATTGGAATGCTTCTCAACCAATATTCGGAAAAGTTCAAATCCGCCAGCTTACAAATCTCTCATAACACACAGGCCCTGTCTAATGCTTTGGAGGGTGTGGTTACACTAATTCAAGCTACTGAAACTCCACAAATCAAAACCTCATATCTTGTCGGAAAGGAGGCAATAGTGAGCTATATTTCTGACATGCTGGAACGAGTGAAAAGCAAGATGACCGTTCTCGTGCCCAGTATTGCCATGATTGATGAAGAGAAAGTATTGAAGCTTCCCAGAACTACCCAGCTTACAATTGTTTCATATATCGATGAAATTTCTGACAAGGACTGGATTGATAGGATGCACAATGCAACTGCAAATGTGACTCTTAGAACTCTCCAAAAATCAGGCATCGCGGGTGTCCTTCCTGATTTCATTGGAGCAGAAAGGGAAGGGGAAGAAATACTATTGGGAACAATAGACGAGGGAAATAATGATTACGTGGCAATCATCAGCAGTTCCGAGTACTTTGTAAAAATATTGGGCAACATTGTGATCTCAGACTATGCACGAGGAAAAAGCAGGCAATTGCAGAAATGACAAAGGCCTCCAATTCAATACCTTTTTAATTCCTGAAACCCCCTGATAATTGTGTGTGGAATTTCCGGAATATTCGGATTGGAAGACAAGGATCTCATGAAAAGAATGATTGAAGTGTTGAAAAACAGAGGTCCTGAAAACATAGATTATGCAATCACCGATATCGGATCAATTGCGAATGCCAGACTGAGTATCATTGACGTTGCCGGGGGCAACCAACCCATATGGAACAAGGACGAAACTGTTTGCATTGTTGCAAATTGTGAAATATATAATTTCCAGGAATTGCATGCTGATCTTGAGAAAAAATATGAATTCAAAACCAAAACTGATACAGAAGTCATTCTTCATGCATATCAAGAGTTTGGCGTTGACTTTGCAGATAAAATTGATGGAATTTTTGCCGTCGCAATCCTTGATCTTCAAAAGAAGAAATTGATCCTTGCAAGAGATCGATTGGGAATAAAACCACTGTACTATTGGCATAAAGATGGTATTTTCCTCTTTGGCTCAGAAATCAAGGCCATCTTGGAGTATAAGGAAATTCCGCGAATTTTGAACCTGTACAACCTTCATGTTTTCCTTCAATTGGGCTACATATTTCGTGAACATACTCTCTTTGCTGGAATTCACCAAATGTTGCCTGGAACAATCATGGAAGTAACTACGGATGGGTTACAGCTCACTTCATATTGGGAGCCAAAAGGGTTCAAGTCCAATGATCTCGATCTCGATTTTCTTTCCTTCCTGCTGGAAAAATCCGTGGAAGCACAACTCATCTCTGAGCGACCATTGGGTGTGTATCTGTCTGGTGGCTTGGACAGTTCAATTGTTGCAGTTCTTGCTGCTCAAAAGTTGGAAAACGTGTCCGTCTTTACACAGGACTTTGGAGATGTAAACGAAACTGAATATGCCTCACAAATAGCAGAAATGATCGGGGCGGAGCATTACATTCAGCATCATGACCCTGAACAGGAAATTTCAACTGTACGAGAAAACCTGTATGCTATGGAACATCCAACATTTGAATTGTCACCAACCTACAGTTTGGCAAAGTTTGCACGTTCCAAAGGAAATATTGTCATGCTTTCTGGTCTTGGGGGCGATGAACTGTTTGGTGGATACGTAGCGCATGATCGGGCACTGAAGGTTCAAAAAGTTCCAAAGGTTCCGCTTCTAGCCGCAATAGGCAAGACATTCTTTAATTCATTCAACCAATACAGATTTGTTAGATATTCTATGGCTTTTGGAGACACGCTTTCAAAAATTTTGGCTATCAAAACTTCTGAAAGTGAGAAAACCACCTCTAAACTTTTTTCTGAAAATGTTGCTTCAATTGATTGGAAAAATTTGCTGAAGTTCAACCAAAATGTGCCGTTCTTTAATGCAATGGAATCCGAGCTCATTTATTCACAATTGGAAGGAAACTATTTACGTATCGCTGATCGCATGTCAATGTCGGCATCACTTGAACTTCGCGTTCCTCTTCTCCATACACCGTTGCTTGAATATGCCTTGGGATTGCCAATCACGGCAAAAATCAACAAAGGCGTTTCAAAGTTCGCTCTGCGAAAAATTGCACAAGAAAAGCTGATGGTTCCAAGAAAAATAATAAAGAGAGGTGAAAAGGCAGTAAACAAAGGTGGTTATGGCTTCTCTCCGATAGACTTTTGGAATCGCGGCCTAAAAGACTACATTTCTTCACAGCTTGATGCCTCAATCACTGCGCAGTATGGTATTTTTGATACATACAAAGTGAAACGATATTTTCAAAAAGAGAAATCATTTGTCAATATTCGCATATTATGCCATCTGGCAACTACTCATGAACTTATGGACATTTTTCATATAGAGAGGGCGATGCCATGACTACAAAAAAAGTTCTTCACATAGCACATTATCTCCCCGATGTTCGAGTAGAGAAAATGATGTTGGCTGGCAAAGCCTTGGGTTTCCAAGTGGAAATTGCAACTGAAACATTCCGAAAATTTACCTTTGAGGAATTAAATGGTACGCCAATCCATTATTACCAAGCAAGTCTGAGCGATCACTTTGGATGGTCAAACAATGCAGGTATGAAATTAACTTCAATTGTTGAGGAAGTTGATCCTGATATAATACATGCACATGATATCTATAATGCACATTTTGTCTCACATCTGAACCGAAATCTTGTATATGATGATCATGAATTTTGGAGCAATGCCATCAGGAATGACCTTGCACATGAGTCGTTCCTCTCTCTAAAACGTTGGCGAAGAACTGTGGGCCTCTTTTTCAGAAGAAGAAAAATTCCAAAATGGGAGCGAGAAATTGTTGAAAACAGTGTTATCATTACAATTCATGAAAGAATAGCTTTCCATCATCGGAAAATGAACCCAAATGTCTTTGTTGTTGAAAATTATCCTCATTCGCTTGAAATCTACGACATTCCTTCAGTTGACCGAGATCCACGATTGGGGGCATATATTGGCAGAGATATGGGGACTTTGGGAAACCAATACAGAAACACTCGGGATTTTTATCTGCTTGTGAAACGTACCCCGGACGTAAAAATGAAAATAATTGGAGATACCAAGGTTCCGACAGAAGGCAATATTATATCATTGGGTTATATTGACCACAAAGATATTTTAAAATCACTTGCGGACTGCACATTTGGATTTGGGCCTTGGAAACCACACGAATCACATCAATATTCTAGCGCAAATAAATTACACCTGTATGCACATGCAGGTTTGCATATAATCATCCCTTATACTCTGTCATATCATTCGTTCTTTTCTTATTCATATTTCAAGACTTATGATGACATCATTGAAATTATCCGCAACCCTCCACGAATTGATCCGGAAGAAATAATTTCACATGCCAGAGAGCATCTCTTATTTGATATCCGGTATAACCGAATAAAAACAGCTTATGAAAAAGCTTTGGAGTGAACCAAAATTTGAAACATTATGCAACAGTCTCAAGTAATCAAGAAATGCTTTTCAAAATCGTTTCTGCTTTGACTTTGTGCAAATTAGAGAAATTGAACGTTTCTTTGAAAACTCAAAAGGAATAGAGCTTCTTCTAGATACACAAGATCTTGATTTGGAGATCATTGGAGCAGACACCATAACAGATGCGAAGCCTGTGGAAGTAACATTTTGCAAATACAGTAATAAAAAAGGACTAGACTTAATTCGGTCATCGCAATCAAAGTTGATCTTTGTTCCAGCTTCAATTGACCGGTTGCAACTTCCAAAAGGGAAATCATATGTTCTTGCCGATAATCCTCGGTTGGAATTCATTCGCCTTCTCTCTGCTCATTTTTCCCCTACTGTGAGCATAGAAACTATGACTGAGGAAGAAATCAATGAACTGAAAATCAAAAATAACTTAATCCTTGGCAGAAATGTTGTTATTGAAAAAAATGTAGAAATTGGAATGAATGTTGTGATTCATCACAATGTAGTAATCAAGTCTGGAACGAAAATTGGAAACAATGTCATTATTGATAGTGGGGCTGTTATTGGCCATGATGGATTTGGTTTTGAAAAGATTGATGGAAAGCCAGTAAAATTTCCTCATCTAGGGGGTGTAATTATTGAAGACAATGTGGAGATTGGTGCAAATGTATGCATCGACCGCGGAACATTACCTAGTAGCCCCACTTGGATAAAGCAAGGTGCAAAAATTGACAATCTGGTGCATATCGCACATAATGTAGTGATAGGCGCTAATTCCTATGTTATCGCCTTAGCCATGATTGCTGGTAGTGTAAAACTCGGGAGCAATTCATGGATTGCTCCATCATCTGCTGTTCTCCAAGGTCTCCAGATTGGGGAAAATGCAACTGTAGGGATGGGTGCAGTGGTTTTTAGAGATGTGCCCGCTGGTGCAACTTGCATTGGCAATCCGGCACGTGTAATGCCCCATAAATAAGTGTCAACTGATCCAACGTATGACTTCAAATGCTTCAGCAAATGGAACGTTAACCTGAATCCCCCTTATTTGAGCAAGTGAACGGACAAACCCCTCTGTAAAGTAAGGGCGTTTCAATTCCAATTGAGACTTATATTTTTGGAGCAACTTTGCCTTTAATTCTATCTGATGTTCCTTCAATGTAACAAAAAACTGTGTGTCAAACTGTATGTGGTTCCAAGGCAATTCATAACACAGTATCGAAGCTGTAGTCTTGAAAGCCCTTATCATTTCATTTGCAACGATTTGGTGATCCTGATGAAAATCATGAATTGACGGCCCAATGACTATATCTGGATGGAACTCCTTCCGTTCCCTTACAAGTAACTCCAAAACCTCTTGACGATATTCGTGTAACCTTCTGACTGGATAACGAAGAATTTTCGATTCGATATGTTTTCCAAATCTCTTTTCAAGCTCTTCAATCACTGCCATAAACTCATTTCTTAATGTATCTGGATGAAGGTGGGGAGGAAGTGACTCCTCTGCTGTTGAAAATACAAGCCACCTGACATTATGCCCTTGCTCTAAATATTTAATCAGTGTTCCACCTGCCCCTAACTCTACATCATCAGTGTGAGGGCTAAGAAAGATTATATTCATGTATTCGTTGAAAAATCACTGTTTGATTAGGTTTTTCAAAATTTCGTCATTAGATGCTACTACTTCACCCTTTTTCATGAAAATGGACGATGCAGAAGGATTGTTTTAATGGTCCAAATCCAGAGTGGCATACTTCCCAAATTGTTGTAAGATACCTTGAAGCAAATCGATAAGTCTTTAATACGGTGTTTTTTGATAAGGATACGTGAAATTACAGGAGCGCCTATTCTTCTACACAATGATTCTGCTAGGCATAACGTTTTTGTTACTTGGCAGTGCTTTAGAGGAACTAAACATCCTTGAAACTGTTGACAAGGCAAGAAACACCAATCTAGGTGCTTGGCGTGATTTTTTGACTACTTGGGTTCACACAATGAATCCTCCTTCCACCCCATAAATGGTGATCATGATGGCTACCGTAAACAATCCTGAATCGAACTCTCTTGCTGATTGGTTGAACACGCTTTCCCACAAAAGAATACGCTTTCTAAGGCTGTTATCACAAATCTTCTTTTTTGTTGTACTGAATGGCGCATTTTTGGGTCTCGCTAGAATGCCTTTCCCTGCACCAGTGCATATTCCTCCAGGTTCACCATATGCAATTGTATGGGGAGGCTTCAGTGCAATTCAGTTTATTTTGTCAAGTGGTCAGTTCCCTTTCTTTGCGTTAGGTATATTCTTCATCAGTGGCGCAATCAGTGGACGAATATTTTGTGGATGGGCATGCCCTGTTGGGTTTTGGCAAGACACACTGGATACTGTTGGCTCATGGGTTCGTATACCAAAATGGAAGGTTTCTCGTAGGACTGATGAAGGATTCAAAGAAATTCCAGCTACAATCGCCATTGTTGCATTCATTTTCAGTTCTTGGATTGGAATATCCAGATTGAAAGGGGATATTGTTGCAGACAATTTTATCACCCGGATGGCATGGGATGCACTTGATCCAGCAGGAACGCTGTTTGTCGGATGGTTTTATGCCATTTTCTGGAATGTGGTGCCTGGAGATTCAGGCTTCTTCTCAAATCTGGGTTCAGATTTGAATATCTTCATTCTAAATTCAATCATACTTGTAATCGTTTCAATTCTTTCATTGAAGGTTCCAAGATTGTATTGCCGTTATCTTTGCCCAACTGGTGCACTTCTGGGCTATTGCAGCAAATCAAGCCTCATTGCTGTAAAACGTAATCCGCTAAACTGTGTTGACGGATGCAGGGAATGTGAAAAGGCATGTCCCATGGACGTTCCAATAACTGAGTTTGGGCTTGAGGGGATATCCGACACTGCTTGCATTGCCTGTGGCCAATGCATTGACAAATGCCCTGAAGCAATGTCGTTTGGAATCCGTATCTGATCTATAATCCCAAGCCGAATTTGAAAACCCCTTTTACCAACGTTCCTAAAGTTACAGGGCCAAACTTGATTTCGGCCATTCTCTGTACTTCTTTTGCTACACTGTCATAGGCTGTTTCGAGATAGGAAGGCTCTAAAGACAACAACTCTCTTGTACGCTCTTTGCCGTATTCTTTTTCCATGACTTTCTTCAAATATTTGTGGGGATTGGACAATTTCGGATCCTTAAGACCTTCTACTATGGCCTTCAACCAATATGCTCTATTCCTCCGGCCGCAGGATCCATTGTCAAGCACAGAGAGAAGATAAAAGAAATCATCATGCTCTTCATCGCTTCCTCCTTGGGTTATGAAGTCATATATAGCTTCAACTTCCATTTCCGTGTGCCTTCCACATGAGTAACCCTGAATTAAGGCATTGTTGTCCTTGTAAAGGTACTTGATTTTTTCTCTAGTCTCATCAGAAAGTTGTATTCTTCCTGTACCTGTCATGATTTTACAGGTAAATTCATTGATCTTTCCTTCTTTGAAATTGCGTTTAAGCTCAAGTTCGTCTCTAAAGCAAAATAGATATCAATAG
>JALUTL010000374.1 GCA_027016475.1 Candidatus Heimdallarchaeota archaeon | reverse complement strand
ATTTGGAAGATGCGATAAATCTTCTTCATAAGGGATTAAAGGCGTATCCAAATCATCCAGATTTACTAGATACTTTAGCACGAATTCATATGGCAAGGGGAGAATATGAATTCGCGGAACGATATCTCCGGGATGGATTAATGACCAACCATAGACGAAGGTTTACACTGCCTTTAGCACTACTTTTGATTTATAATGGAAAATATGAAGAAGCGGAGAGCATTATTGATGAAAACGACAATAGTCCTTTAGCACAAATGGTTCGAGGCTTATTTTTGCTGAAAAATGATCAAGATCGGATGCAAGGAGTCAAAATTCTTGAAAGTTTGGCCAAAACAGACAAGCGTTTTGCTCCATATTTATTTGAAGCCCAAGTCTCTTCAAAAATGTATAAACACGCGCAGCAATCGTACATCCGGTTTGCATCAGATTTCACCAAACTCTATAACACAGCTGTAATTGACTTAAAGTTAGAAAAGTTTCAGTCTGCCTACAACCTTTTTTCGAAGCTTGATGAACAATTGCAACAATTGTCGACTGATCAATTGGAATATATTTACAAGAATTGGAAATTTGGGGAAGAAACAACATTTGAGGATTTAACCAGCTTCAAGAGAGCTTTGGAGTACTATATCCGTTTAGGTATGGCATTGAGTCTGTCAAACAGAGCATTGGCCTATGAAAAGCTATTGGAGCTTGAACGAGGTGATTTTCAGGATAAGTTTTTATATTTGTCCTTGTTGTACATTTCCTTTGAACTCAAAAAAGATAAATCTATTATTAATCAATATTTAGGCAAACTGAAACAGCTTCAAGCGGAGTTACCATCAGAATATGTCGACCTGCTGTTGGAGGTGAATTGATGAAAACCTGCCAGAAATGTGGTACAGTACAAAAAGATGAAAATAGGTTCTGTGTGGGTTGCGGAACAAAGTTGGAGATTTTAGGTACCGAGTATGTTTTTTGCATGACCTGCCTTTATAACAATCCAAAGGGTGTTGATTCATGCAACTCGTGTGGAGAACCCATTAGAAAAGGAGATTTAGAAATCCAAAACCGACTTAAGAAACTTGAAAGTTCACTCCAAAATTTGGAACGAAGGATCAACCTTCAGTCACTGAGGATAGAAAGCCTTATACAAACAATTTCAGAAGGAAGTGAAAAATCCACCCCTCCTGTCGAAGAAACCCGTCCTCCAATTAAGGTTAAGGCCGAAAGGACACAACCCATATCCCAAGAAAAAGTAGTGGTCACGCCACAGAAATTTGAATTTGAACCAGTCGAAGTTCCACAACAAGCAGAAGTAGTTCAGGAGGAAGAAAAGAAAAAGATACTTCCTCCACTGCTCCCACCGATTGTCGCAAAATTAATTCCCGCTACCTTCTTTCCAGTGAATGAAGTCAAACTTCGAGATGATGATTCCTTTGAAGTTGTTGTAGAGAGAAGATCGATTTTCAGTAGGGCAATCAACTTCTTTGCAAATCAGTTCCAAGCAGTTGTTGCCTCTATATTGCTAATTGGAGGATTTGTACTTCTTGCCAATTATATAGCACCGGATCAACAGGGAGTGCAGAGTATTTCCTTTGGTTTGATAGGAGTTATTGCAATGTTGATGGCTCACGTAATCCTTGAAGGCAAACTGAGGAATTTAGACCTTAGTGGACTAAAAAGTAGGGAGGTTGGTATATTCCTCTTAAACTTCGGTATGGGATTGAGCTTGGGAGTCACTTGGGCAACTTCAGTATCTTCAGTGCAAAGGTTGTTTTTGGTATTGGTATATCTCATCATTCCAGCATATTTAGCAGTTTTACACAAATCAGAGTTGACACAAAGCACAGTTGTTGGATCAATTTTGGCTAGCGGGATCGTTTTTGCCACCACAGGCCTACCAGGAATCATAGCTATAGGCGGTATTGTTCCTATTCTTGTTGCCTTTGCATACATCCTATACGCTTCAAAGCGTCAAACAAGCTTTTACCCTTCACTCATGCTGCTGGTTGGAGGACCATTGATCATTCTCAGTAGCCCCTTAGCATCTATAACCATAGTACTGCCATCAATTGGAATTGTTCTTTCTTGTCTGCCAATTGCATATTATCTCCATAAAGGATCTGTTGAAGTATTACAGCTCTACCTTTATTCAATCTATGCTTTCCTTTTGATTTGGCCGATAACATCATACCTCTTGGTTTCCTATATGAATCTTTCCAATATACAACTATATGTCATAATCGACAAATTAATTCTTTTTGTAGGATTGGCATTTATTTTTCATCTTTCCACATCCGTAATGCATGACAACTATGAAGGACCCGAGATTCTCCGTGAAATTTCAAGAAAAGTAAATTACCTAGTCCAAACATATGTTCCTGTATTTGGTATTGGTTTACAGGTGATTATTTGGAATGGTCTACCTACTTATGGTGATATTCTGAGAAAAAGATTAGCCGCTGAAGAATATATGCTTCAAATCCTCATGCCGCTACTACTTATGATTATAATATTTTCCGCGTACTTCTTAGTGATAAACAGAAAGAAAATGGTTTCCGATCAAAGAAGGTTAGGTGCTTGGCTTTCACTTCTTGCGTTTGATTTTTCAATCCTAGTTTCGTCAATTTATGTTTCTCCCCATGCAGATTTCACACATCTTGCTTCTTTCATTGTAGTGTTTACGATTATATTCACTTCAACAGTACCAATGATTGCGCTTGGAATCTACAAAGCAGGTTCAAAATGGTTTGAAACAGGAAGATTTGTACATCTACTGAGCGCTACAACCATTGCCAATGGTTTGATATTGGTTATCTTTATTTCAGAAGGAATTATTGCCGTTGGAATCACAATTTCCGCATACATTATTTTCATCTTCGCAATTTTGTTCCGGGCTTTCTCTGAATTTGAAAGAAAACGTCTGTACCTGTTTTCTCTGGTCGGCAACGCAATTACAATAATTTTTGGACAGTTGTTGAGGAAATATAACAAAGTGGAAGTTGTATTTCTTGAAAACCTCCTTATTGGATTTAACATCAGAAGCCTTGGCCCGTTCCTTTCCTTCTCTCTTTTCTTAATCTTTTCTGGGTTCTCATTTCTTGTTTTGAGCATTGCTCTACCTAAACGTACAGAGGCTCAAGTTACTCTGTCTGATGCTTTACGAAATCCGAAACAATTTCTAACTTTTATTGAACAGAAACTGGTTGAATATCAGGAAACTATTTTTTCATTGATAATTAACATAGTATATATTTCGTTCTTGTTTACAGATGGATTAGTTTTAACTACCACGAGTTCACGTTTCTATGTAGCTCTTATAACATTCGCCTTTTCACTTGTTAACGCTATTACGATCTACAATGCAAGAGGAAGACATTGGAGCTTGATTATTCCGTCATATGTATCCATGATAAGTGCAGCACAATACATTAACAATGCCCAATTCAGCTCAATCGTATCACTTTCATTTGCTACCATCTATGCTTCAGGTTATCTTGTGTCATGGATCGATATCCGAAAAGGACGGACAGATGCCAATCTACGGGTTCCTTTGAGAGACACTCTTGCCTGGTCAGCTTTTGTGTTCTTCATATTTGGTGTGGAAATGAGTGCTTGGAGTTCAATAGCCATTGTAAGCCTCATGCTTCTATCTTCACTAGCCATATTTATCAGCAGAAATGAATACGCATATCTCGGAATTATGCCAGTAATAATATCACCCATTCTTTCTTGGGTGCCTACCAATTACGATCAAAGTTGGAGCGCAGACTTGAATTATTATCTTTCGCTGACAATTTTATTTGGGCATGTTGTCGCAAATTCAGTAACGGCATTTCAGGCCAAGTCGAAAGAGGGTGGCCTTCTCATTGATTGGATCACACCATCATTATGGGAGGACATAAGAAGATACCTACCAATAGCCATGGCCTTGTTTTTGTTCCGTCCAGAATCAGTATTTTCAGTAAGTGTTACCCATGTATGGACGTTAGTATTGGGATTGGGCTTAATTTTCATTCTTGAAGTTACAGGTTTCAAAACACGAAAAGCTGTAATCGTAGTACCATTCTATATTTTCAACCTAATCTTGAACCAAGATGCCACAACAGCGTTTGATGCAGGTATTGTTACCTTCACACACAGCATAATTATTTCATACCTGATCTTGAGATGCTTCCTGATCAAGAACAAGAAAAAGGATGAATTGATTTTGGGAGTTTTTTCAGTCCTTTCATTTGTATTTATTACTTTTAGACTGTCTGAATTTCCTGATTTTGTTCTTTTTGCTTCAATAGTTACAACAGTTGTTTTGTTAATTCAATCCATCCGACTGCATGAAGAAAATTACGTTGCCTTCCCCATATCTTTTCTTGCCATTTCATTTACATTGTTTGATCTTGATAATTTGAAGAACACCTTTGGCTTGGATTTGACTATTTTCCCCTATATAATTCTATCAGTGTTTTTTGCAATAATTGCGTTAAGAGGGGTTTTGAAACCACAGTCCTTCGGAGTGTCTTCTATTTCCATAGCAATTCTCTCATTTGTTGTTCCTGTACAACTGAATAATTTGCTTGGACAAGGTCTTCTTCTTATGGCAATGTTTATTCCTTTGGCCATTCTTCAAATGAAGCGGTTTGAGATGATATCAACAATACTTTCTCAGGTTTCACTAACCTTTTTCGTTGGGAATTTGGAAAGAGTTGGTTTTATTCCTGAGCTAGCATATTTCTACTTCATATTGCACATAGTTCTTTTCAGAATCAACTATGGAAAGGAAGAAACTTATTTTGGTACAAATATCAATTGGAAATCCCATGCACTTCTACTTCCAATTCCTGCAATATTCTCGATTTATATGTCGTCAATTGAAATGCAAGTTTTCGGACTGCTTCTATTAGGCATATTATCATCTGTTGTCGATGCAGCTGAAGATCATGGGTTTATTGGAATCACCCCCTTACTTTTTGGTCTTCTTTCGTTTGTAGTAGTTACAGCTTCAGGATTGGAGCCTTCATATAGCCATATAGTTTCATTTGTTTCTTATGCGATGGTTGTTCCAATAATAATGTCCGGAATTTCTGCATTCATTCTGAAGTTTGTTGACGGCTCTGACGAGTTGCTCAACAAAAGGAAGCAGTATATCGTAGGGTTTGTGACAATTTTGCTCTCAATTGGAGTAGATGATTTATGGATGATGTTCATATTCGGATTCCCATTGTCGCTGTATACATTTTCAATGTGGAATCTTGAACAAAGCAAGGAGGTTGAATGGGTTGATGTTGCAGTTATTGGTATTTCTCCAATAATTATCTCTGTGAATAATGACCCAACATTAGCAATTTTGCCTGTGGGAATCTTGGCCCTCAACGTGATTTTAACCTTTGTTCAGAATTTATTTGCGAATGAAAGAACCGTTTTCTATCGATTACTTGGATTAGGCGCAAGTGTTGTCCTAAATGGGGCTGTTTTTGGGAACTCAGATCAATTATGGACACACTTGAATACAGCAATGCGTCCACTGTTAGTTAATATATTTTGGATCGGGTTACTTTTTATTTGGTTATTTGCAATCAATCTTCATATTCTGTCCAATAAGGAATTAATATTTGATCTTTCGAAAAAGGCTTCATCACAAATCATAGCCATCTTTTCAAATTGGGTCATTTTCAGCGCCGTAATGCTGTCTTGGGGCAGAATAAATAATATTACGGGGTTACTATTCCTTTTGGGTTCATTTTCTGTAGTTTTGATGTTTATTTCAATTTTGGTTAAAACCTTGATGTTTCGAACTTCCACCGAATCTCAATTGGCATACATTGGGATGGCGCTAATGATCTTTGCTTCAAGCGTATTTTCTTCAATCGTTCGTTCAAAGTTCCAACCACTAACCATTATTCCATTGGCCACATTTGAATTCATTACATACCTAATCTTGTTGCCGAATGCCATTGTCTTTGTGCCAATAGTATTGAGATCCATTGCCCATTCGAAGGAAGAGTTTCCCCTTGATAGGAGACAAATGGACATTTATTTGTTGTTCTTTGTCATTATTACCCCTATACTGTGGATTAACTACCTCGAAGTGATTCTTTCAGTCATGTTAGTAATGACGTGGACCCTTGTAGCTTCGGCAGCGAAAACTGATGATGGATCGTTCACAGCCATTTCTTCAATAATATTTTTCGTTGAAGCAATATTGCTAGGCTTTGGAAACACAAAGTTGCAAATGCTATCAATAGCAGGCATAAATCTTTCAGGAGTGGGTATTGTGCTCTTCATTTGTAGTGTTCTTATGTTCGCTTATATCTGGAAGATTAGTTTTGATCATGAAGACAATTATAGCCATACTATTATATACCTAATGACCACATTTTTCACAATCGTTTCTTTAGGGTCAATGGCAGGTTTGGATAACAGTGTTGGAAGGATGGTATTTTTCAATGGCGCTGTTTTCTTAAGTGTAACAACAATGGCATACGCGGTCAAGTTTTCGAAAAAGCGTTATGAAGGGCTTGCAACACTTATTATTTATGGAGCATTATTAATTGGAATTCCAATATTGTTGACTTTAGGTGGAACTGGAGGTCTGAATATTCTTTTCACAATGTTCACCTTCTTTGTTGGTGGCATAGGCTTTCTAATCAATGTAGGTCTCAAAAATATAACCCGATTGATTGAGAAGGCATCATTTCTCAAAATTCTTGCACCAGTGGAGGCGAAGAGCAAATGAATGGACAACATGTTTCTTCTATCATCAAATTAATCGAAGGCAAGGCCATCAACATAGATGAGGTAAAACTCCTGCTTATTGACGGAGATACAGAACAAAAAATTGAATTGGCCCTGCATATAGGGAGAAAAAGAATTACTGAACTGCTCGAACCCCTAATGGAAGCTTTAGATATGGAATTGGAGCCAGAGGTCAGAAGTGTTTACTATTGGGCAATTTCCCTGATAGCAGGTTCTGATAAGACAGAGCAGTTGGTCAAGTGGATCGTTGAAGAAACAGATCAGGAGTGCAAGGTATCGATGTTTGAATCTTTTTTTGTGTTTGCTGAACGGCACAATATTGATTACAACTCAATCAAGGTTTTACCGAAGAGGGATCTTCCTCAAACCCGGTTAGAGGTTCAAAACACTGAGCGCACTTTGATACAAGAACAAGAAAAGCATCCAATCGCGCAGCCCAAGAAATCAGACAATATAGACCAGAATGTTCTGAATATTCTTAATCAACTGAGACCAAATATTCCGGTAGCCTTAACTCGAATTGCACAACTTTCAGATATAAGTCTAGAGCAATTGGAACACCTTTTGTTGTCCTTGGAGATTACCGGTAAGCTTCCGGGAGAATATTTGAAACTCGAGCAAGTGTTTATAAGAAATCAGAAAAAATTAGTTTATACACTTTGCAAGACTTGTGGAGAACCTACAAAATTATATCCTTGTGAATTTTGCGGGAAAGGAGAGGTTTGTTCCACTTGTCGATTGATTATTGGAATAGACCATGAAGTTCTTTCATGCCCAAATTGTGGTGCGTCAAATCACAAAAAACATCTTTTGGAATGGGTAAAGATTAAGGGGAATTGTCCATCGTGCAGGGAACGATTAACCACAAGCCAAATTGCGTGAATGCGACTTAGCCAAGTTTCAATGCGCCTTTTTCGAGCAAATCTATAATTGTCAACCCCAATGTATCAAATGCTTTTTCGACGTTTAAGCCTTCTTTTGCACTTGTATCCATATATTGAACTTCAAATCCATATTTTCGGGTATGCTCTGAGATTGCTTTTGCATAATCTTCTGCCTGTGAAATTGAAACTGAATGCTTGTCCCGAAGGTCGGCCTTGTTTCCCAATATGGTAATCGGGATTATCCCCCTTCCATTATGTCTCCAAAGCTCTTCAATCCATGTTTTGATGTTTATGAAGCTTTGAGGTCGAGTGACATCAAACACGCAAAGAGCACCCATTGACCCTCTAAAAAATCTAGACCTGATGCTCTGAAATGTTTCTTGACCAGCCATGTCCCAAATTTGGAACCTAACCTTGAAATTATCTGTAATTTTCGCAATTCTAGTAAATATATCAACGCCGATGGTTGGCTTATATTCTCTCTTAAACATTTCTCCCGAAAAAACCTTGCAGAGACTTGTTTTACCGACGGCATAATCACCCACAATTATAAAT
>JALUTL010000373.1:564-2563 GCA_027016475.1 Candidatus Heimdallarchaeota archaeon | reverse complement strand
CCCCAAATGGGTGGCGGCCCGAAACCACCGACCATGGGTGGAGGCCCAAATCCACCCAAGCTTTAGGACAACCAATCAACAATTATTGCAGATGGACAATAGGCTCGACATACGAAATAGAAAGAAAAGTCGGATTCGATCCATTTGTCAAGTGGCAAGGGAAGGTGCAGGCCAGTCATTGGTTCACTGAAGAAGAGTGGAAAATCATTGAGCATGAGTGCGTAGATGCCATCTGCAAGTTTAATGCATCCCGATTTGTTTTTGAAACGGGAGTGGGGAACAATGATCCGTTGTCCATTGTGGTTGAAAGAATGAACAAGCTCCTTTGGATGAAGTTTGGTGTCTTGGTGTTTTACAGGAAACATCAGTTTGTCTGAAGCCAGGTAGTTTCCGTAGACCTCCCGATCATAGTATTTTGCCCTGTCTGAGCCAGTGTTCCGATCAAGTATTTTGATATCTGGAAAGGTTGAGACTAGGTTGGAAAGTGAGGATTGAATTACCGGTAGTTTGGGAATGGGCATATCCAAATGTTTTCCTACGATTCCTTTTGACAGGACTTGGGAGAAGAGACTAAGGGTTTTTCGGTCGTAAAGAACCAGTGCGCTGTTCCAGAGCAATCCACTTACGCCCAACTCTACTATGTCTCCAGTATGCAATTTCCGGATATACCCTGTTTCTGTTTGGCATAATGGGCAGAATGTAATGGCCAGTGGTGTATTGTCTTCAGCAGAGAAATTAATGATTTCATGAAGATTCAGGATTTTGAGAGGTGCGGCATACACTTCTTTTTGGTAGATGATAGCTATGAACTGATCGGAGGGGAGATATTCCCTTTCTGCCTGTTCTGCTCCAATCCATTTTGGATTGTCCAATGATGGGATGCAATCAGGTTTTGGACATCCTGGTACAAGTTCTTCAAGGGGGACTCCGATTTTGTCAGTGCTGAAATAGGGAAAATCCTCT
The DNA here is from genome assembly GCA_027016475.1 of Candidatus Heimdallarchaeota archaeon. Taxonomy (GTDB): domain Archaea; phylum Asgardarchaeota; class Heimdallarchaeia; order Heimdallarchaeales; family Kariarchaeaceae; genus WAKA01. The sequence continues at coordinate 1,600 of JALUTL010000373.1, read as the reverse complement.
CGTTTTGCCCTTTGCATGATGCGAATTGTTTGTCAGACTTAAAAAAGGCCATTTCCGAAGAAATGGAGGAATGGTTTAAAGGTCAATTGCTGCTTGAATATCGATGGGGGTACGAGAAAGGGCAGGAGATTTCGTGAAAAGCTGGTTATGGATGGAACGGATTGGGAGAAGCATAACAATGACAAACGCAATTTCAGCAATGAAAAGCACAGAATAGCCGAAAATCTCGACCACCAATCCTCCAACCACTCCCGTCAGTGTTCGTGAAATCGTTGTGGCAATCCCGAATATTGCAATGAGCAAGGTTGTGTTTCGTGTGTAGCTTGCAGTGACATCGAGCAGGTATGAATATCCGGGGACACCCAGCAAACCGGAACCAAAGCTCATGACTGAAAGGCCAAGCTCAAATGGGCCAGCATTGAGACTTGATGCCGATTGAACAATCAGGAACAAACCTGCGATCACAAGGGATGAACCGGTATAAAATGCCCGAATTCGGTTGATTGTTCGTTCCAGCAGTGCTCCCACGGGCAAGCCTATTACAGTAAGGATTGAGGCAATGGCGGTTATCCTTCCAATGTTTTTCCTATCATAACCGAGTTTGTGCACTGCAAAGGCTTCTAAAATGAAATCGTGCATCAACAACCCAAACGGATAAAAGAACAGGTAAATAAGGGCAACAACGACAAGCGGTGACATGAGCATTTTCAGAATTTCCGTGTTGGATTGAGCATTAGGCTTGGGTGATGGCTTTCTGTTGTCAACCCTGATGAGAGCAAATGCGAATAGGATTACGAAAATAATGGTAATTGTATAGGTAAACGCGGGAAATCCAGCAGGATCATCGACATTGGAATAGAAAATCGAGCCTACAATCGCACCAGCGATGAATCCTCCAATACGTGCAATCTGTATAATGCCGGATGTCCTGTAGCGTGAAGTTCTGTCAGATTTTTGTGTAAGATCAGTATCAATCAATGTGCTGACGATTGATGAGCCAAGGCCAACTGGCAGAATCAGTAGAAGAGGGTGGGAA
>JALUTL010000373.1:0-554 GCA_027016475.1 Candidatus Heimdallarchaeota archaeon | reverse complement strand
ACCATAGTCATTCCAATGATAAGAAGCTTCCGAGTATCGCCATGTTTGTTATTTTTGTGAGCAAAAAAAATTTGGAATAGCTCAAAGAATGTTGCAATGCCGAAAACCAAAGAAATTGTTGATGTTTTCCATCCAGTCAATTTGAGCTCTGCAACAAGGAATGAGCTCAAATAGATGACAACAAATCCATTGGCGATATGGGCAACCCCACTATAATTTGGACAAGGGAACTTGCTTGATGGGAATGTGAGGAATGTAAATTGAGATTTTCCATGCGCAGCCATGAATTGAATCAGATATAATAATTCGAATAGCCGAATTTTACTCATGTTTGATGATCCATTCAGCAGTTGCAATTACGAAACACCGAGAGGTCACCTTCACGCAAAATTGTAAGTATTGCGTTATAAATAGCTTAAAACTAGCTAAGCTATGATTTTGGATAACCGAATTTTCTCAGGTTGGTTGTTTCTCAGGCTTAAGCTGAGCCAAGTCCGAGAGCTAGGATCTGTGAAACGTGCCATTCCAAAAACGACGGACATGTTAGTGACAAA
>JALUTL010000372.1 GCA_027016475.1 Candidatus Heimdallarchaeota archaeon | reverse complement strand
CCATGTTCAGCCAGTTGGAAAACAGAGATAAAAAACCATTTAAGAATGCAATATAATAAAAAATATAGCACAGACACTCAGTTTCTAAATCACCGTGCAAATGCAAGAGTGGAGGTTGATTCATGCTTTGCAAAAATTCCCGGACTTGATCCGACTAAATTTGTTTATGGATATTTTAATCCCTTCCAGAAATCATTTCTCAGATATGGAACCGCAATGGTTCAAATTGATCAAAATGGATTCAAAACCCTCTGCATCCCTTACGATCCAATATTCGACGACAATGGACAAGTTATAGCAGATCCAGATTGCTTGCAAATAGCAGAGAAATTTTTTCTTCAATTCTTCAATGATGGATATGACCATTTCATTGCCCATTGGAAAAATAATAATCAACAGAATAATCCAAAACTCCCAGAAATAATCTTCTTGGATGGCATCAGTTGGAGTTCAAAACCACCTATCAACAAAATATTCTTGCCAAAATTTATGGAAATGATTTATGCAACATTGGTATACTTCATCACCCTTGATGAACAAATCCAAGATGTAGTGAGGAAAGCAGCACAAGAAAAAGTCCAACAACCAAATCATGATAGCTTGGATAGGCTTTTAGCAAATATGGCCGCCAAAGTTCAAAATAAACATGATCCACTTGTAAAACATATAGAAGCATTTGTAGATATCATAGAGCAAGTAGATGTTGAATTCACAGAAAATCTCCAAGATCAACAAATATGGTTCAATACACCACTAGGTAATCAGATACAGCACTATGTATAAACAATCGCCAAATGGCTGACGTATTATTCGATGCAACATTTGTAATCGATGAAGGGCCACCAAAAGAAATGAAAAACACAGTTCAGCATTATCTTACTGATGCGATTGACAACTTGATTGAAAAAAAAAAAATTGACCATGTGCAACAGTATGTTGATGCCCTCAATGAGGAAGAAACATGGTATGCCCTGGGCGAAACAGATGATATTCAGGAAACATTGACCAACAAAAAACAGGCATTATGGGACATTCTCATAATGGATTATTCACAGTAAAAAAAAATGACCCAGCCGGGAATGCCATCATCACAGCCACAACTGTGAAAATTTTGAACCCGGGTCGACGGGGATCCGCTTGAAGACCTTCAATTGAAAGCCCGCCATGATTGACCGAGCTACACCACTGGGCCATTTTTGTCCGAGGACAAATTTATGTAGTTATTAAATTTACTTAAATTTTGTGAAAGCTACGAGTTAGGTATGTTTTAGGCAATTGATGTTTTATGTTCACGGATGTTTTATGTTGATTTTCATATTCAGTAGTTTTTTCTTCTGAACTGGTCAAGTTTAATTCCGAGGAGGTTTTCATATCGTTTAAGTTTATTTTCATCAGCGAATTGATGTCCTTTTTCACCCATTCTGTTGTATGATACTTTTACGATTGAAGTTTTTTGATGGATTCTAGATATCCATTGAGGGATGTAATCAAGGTCATATGGAAATTTGAAGAGGTAAGGGACAGTAATGTGGATTGGTTTTTTTGTTTTTAGGAACATTGTGTGTGGGAATTCAGAGACGAAAGTTTCTTCAAGGTTGATTTCTTGGATATTTTGGAAGTTTCCGATGGCATCAGGTAATTTTAGCAATGGTGAGTTGGTGACGCTAAGATGTGTTAGGTTTTTGAGCTGATCAATATTTTCGGGCAAAGATTTTATGAGCAATTGGTCGATGCGCAGTTTTTTCAGGGATGATATTTCACATAGTTCATCAGGTAATTTTTGGAATTTGATTTCATATGGTGAACAGTGTTTACGCAGAAAATTTTCCCAAATTGTTTTAGTTGGGGCGTCCTTTGGGCCGTATAAATGGGGATAACTTGTTGTATAGTAGCTTATAACCACAAAATTACCAGTAATTAATAGTGATTCTAAGTTTGGGATTTTTCCAATGTCTTGTGGGAATGTAAATGGGTCTGAAATTTGGATGGACAGGTATTCAGTTTTTTTAATGCGGATATTCCATCAGCAAGTTCGTAGGAATCCGATTCTTTGATTCTCAGTGTTTTTAGGTTGCGGAGCTTATATATTTGTTTTGGGAAGTCATTAATCTTGATTTCTACATCTAGGACAATACATTTGTCTTGTTTAAATTTTGATTTCAGTGCAATTTTTGGTGAGAGGTTTTCAATTATGGAGTGGAGTATTTTCAAGTCACTCATTTGATAGAATATAGCTTTTTAGCAATTAAAATGTTTTTAGAAGAATTTTTTGTGTTGTATTGGTTTTATTTTCAAGAAAGGGATGTTGAAGATGCAAGTGAGGGAATTTAAAATCTCAGGTCAACGTAAGGGATCTTGTAGAGCTTGGTTTTGACTGTTTTTGCATTGATAGGGTTGCCTGCTATTTTGAGGGACTTGAGTGATGTAATGCTGTTCAATTTAGCAGGTATGTCAGGAATTGAATTGTAGGCAATTTCAATTGAGGTTATGTTTTTGAGCGTGGTTAGCTGTGGAGGAAAATGGGTGAACGTGTTGTAGTTGAGGGAAACCGTATGGAGATTACTGAGGTTTTGGAAGGAATTGGGGAGATTTTCTATATGGTTGTTTGAGAGGTAGAGTGCGTTCAACGCGTTAAGGTTACCAATTGCAGATGGAATTCTTTTGATGTTGTTGTTGGTAAGATTGATAAATTTCAACTGCTTAAGGTACTGAATTTCCTTAGGAATTGATGAGATCCCATTGCTCTGCGCGGACAGTTCTTCGAGTTTTGGTGCCTGTTGGATCGATGGTGGTATGGCCTTCAACCTATTGTTGGAGAGGTTGATTTTTCGCAAGGCTGAAAGGCGAATTGTATCGGGAAATTCACGGATTTCATTGTTGCTGAGGTTAAGGACTTGGAGCCTGCCAAGTTTTCCTATTGAATTTGGAAGGAATGAAATTGTGTTGTTGGAGAGATCCATCCATGCAAGCGCATTCAAGTTGTTGATTGTGTCTGGAACAGTTGTAAGTGAATTGTGTGCAAGGAAGAGCCAAAACAGGGAACTGTTCTCTGGGAGTTCTGGAAGTTCGTGGACAGAGTTGTTTGCAATGTTTATAGAATAGATGTGGGGAATTTCGAAGAGTTCCTGGGGGATTGTTCTGATTTGGTTGTTTTTCAAGTCGAATCTGATCAATGATTGAGGAAGGTTTTCAGGGATATTTCGGATTCGATTTCCTCGAATTTCCAAGTCCTGTATCTGAAGGTTGAGGATATGATCAGGAATTTTTTCAAGATTGTTATAGGACAGGTTAATGGAGGTTGTAGATTTTGGAATCTGGGGGATTTCATTGAGGTTGTTTCCTGCAAGATCCAAGTGTGTTATTTTTGAAAGTGTGTCGAGGAATTTTGGTGTTTCCGATGTTCTAACTGTAAGATGGGTCAAATGCTGGAAAGATGAGATGGTTTCTGGGAGGTAAGGGATCTGCTTGAAAATATTGAGGGCAATGATGTATCCGTTGGACACTCTGAGTTCCAAATGTTCTTCCAGATGAAGAATGCCAGCAATCCGGAGCTCTGCGAGGAAAGTCTGCAAATTACTCCATTCCTCAGGTCGGACATACTTTTGGATCTCTTCAAAGTTCATGGCACAATGATGGGAATGTTTGGCTATAAATAGGTAGTTCGTGATGAATGGATTATGTTTTATAATGTATTTGAAACTATGGGAATGTGGTATTGGAATTTTTGCTGGGCTTGGACATTGTGGAATATATCCTGCTGATCAGTTCAGTTGTGGCCTTGATACCTACAGCTCCATTGATTTCATTATACTATCGCACCCGAATCGGTCAGTACCTGATATTCATGGGAGTATTCCTTACGTCCACCCTGTTTGCAATCTCGTCGGTGCTTGCCCAAGAGACCAATGAACTGTTTTTCTGGCAATTGACATTTACTGCCCGCAATTTGACCTATTTTCTCTTTTTCATTCACTTGCTCAGGATGCTGTGGAGAGTACCTCCGCCGCTCGTTCTCTATCCTGGCGTAATTGGGTACAGTTTGGTTCAGTTCAGCATATTTTTTTGGCAAATGAATGGTGATGGTATTCCCGGTCTTTTTCTTCCTGATGGAACGGACATTTACTCAAGTGAGCATCGCCTGTTGGGAAACCTGTTCCAAACGTTTGTTGCAGTGCTTTTCCTGTACGGGTATTACCAAATTCAAGTCGAAAATCCGTCACCCCGTGTCCGCAACACAAAACGAATAATGATGGCAATGGCCGTTATTCTTTTGGGAAGTCGTTTATATAGGTTGGCACAAAATTTCGGTTTCCGTGGTAGTGAGGGCACAGAGGTATTTGGCAATTTTCTTGGTAGGTTTCTTTTCTGTTGAAATGATATACATCGTATATCCATCAAGCATTATGCTGACCCGTGTTCAATTGAGCGGCATATTGGTTCTCAGCAAGGCGGGTGTGCCTTTGGCGTCCATCAAGTTCAAGGAATCAGGGTTGAAGGTTGCACCAACGTTGCTTGGAGGCATCATGGTGGCCATAGAGACAATTGTGAATGTAACAGCAAGCAACGAGGAGCCGAAGCTTGCATTTCGATGGACTAAACCTTCATTCCACCAATTGCTTGCAAAAAATGTGTCCATTCTGGTCTACAGGGATTCAAAGTTCATCTACTCCATCATTACCAAGAGAGATGCCACACCATTGCAAAGAAGTTCGTTGAAATTGTTTGCAGACCAATTTCGAATCCTTTATGCTAAGGAAATTGAAGATTTTGAACGGTTTGGTGCCCAGATCGATGATCTTTCTGAAATTATAGACCTTGCCTTTCCCTATTCCTCTGGTTTGACTCCTGAAAGATGGGAATAGAACCTGTACAATACATTGGTTATTCTATTACTGCATGGTCATATTGTGTCCCATAATCATGACAAGGGATCTTGTGGCATCGTCTAAATCCAGCCCACACAATAGATAGTCAGGAATGACGAAATGCATGTCAAAAATAACTCTTAATGGGTAATTTTGTAACTTCTACCTCCTTTTCCTCTTCAGGACAACAATTATAGGAAAAACAAACCAAATAGTTACCAGAGCTATCCTGTTGCTTGATGTCGTGACCGTTACCGCAGTTGGTGTTGTGCCTACTGTTGTTTCAGTACTGGTAGAGCCCCACCACGACGGCCTGATCATCAGTCTGCTTTCTACCGTATAGGACGGGTTCCAGCCGACAATATATATTTTTGGTGAGGACGAAAATTTCGTCGTGAAAAAGAACTCGCTTCGACCATCCCCATCATAGTCGCCGATAGGAACAATATCCAGCCCTACCCATAAGCTCATCTCCAATCCATGGATTATATCTATATCTGGACTATGGAGAATGTCAGTTCCACTGTTCAGATAGATCTCAACAATCCCTGCCGCTCCAATCGAGCCATGGTTGTAACTGGGCTCACCGATGGCAAAGTCCTCAAATCCATTGCCATCAATGTCCCCGATCGGCGCAACATTTGTCCCTTGCAGGAGCCCCACTCCCGGAAACTCCTCCCAATCTGTAAGATTTAGCCTCCCGTCCTTGCTGTAGGAAATATATGCCGGCACGCGCGGGGAGTTCACTCCGACGATCTCATCAATCCTGTCTCCGGTGACATCCTTGACCACTGCCATCCTGTCGGGAAACATGGGCTCCACGGGCAGGGGGCCGTGAAGCTCTAGCTTCAGGTTCCGGTCACTTGAGTCATAGATCAGGAGAATACTGTTGACGGGATGGTGGGCAAAGGCAGCATCCAGGAATTCATCGCCATTGAGGTTGCCGACACCTGCACTGTAGGAACTCCCGATAGGCATCCCCTGGTAGACATACTGTCGCATTTCTATGTCTTCAGGCGTTGCGGCCCCGAACAGGGCATCAATGATGTTCTTTTCTCCGTATTCAAACAGAAAATCATCATAGCCATCGCCATCGAAGTCCCCCACAGCCATTCCTATCCAGCCCCCTGAGATGCGAACATCAATCGGTTGAACCAGAAAAGGAACCGGCTCTACACCAGAAGGGGCGCCCCTATAGATGGAGACATTCCAAGGATTAATGGACAGGGTGAGGATATCATCGAATCCATCACCGTCAAAGTCCGCGACCGCAAAGGCATTTCGCCCAAAACCGACAGTCTGCCGTACAATGGAAGCCCCTCCATAGAAAAGCGTCGCCCCATTCTGATTCCTTCTAGGCACGAGAAAATCTGAAAAGCCATCACCATTGATGTCGCCATGGGCGATATTCGGTGCTAAGTATGTGATGTTGGCATCCACCTCAAGCACCTGCTCAATGGTGTACTGACCAGATAGCCAGATATTCCCATTGTCTGCTGGCGTATCATTAGGAGTTACGGTAAGGGCAAGCATGGCAATCAGGAGAAGGACGGCAAGGCGGTTCATGCTTATGGCTGCACCTCGAAGGTTGGAAGGTCATTCACATTGCCTGACCATCTCACAATTATGGTTATATCATCAGTGCCATTGGGCAAAAGAACAGAAATTGGTCTTTCTGTATATATCCATCCAGCACCACATAGCCCACTCCCTCAATCTCATCACGAGTGGTGATAAGACCATCGCTTACCACACCGCCATAGGTCTGATCGAAGTCAAAGAAATCGCGGAAGTGAGAATCATACAAGGGATCCCAAAGGAGCATGTCCCTTGATTTGATCTTATAGACCACAACTTCTCGGGAATTTATGACATCAGACCCTTCAAGGGCATTGGCTTTGGTGTCCTTGATTCTGTATTCAATGAACACATATTCGTTGTTGCCCAAATCCAGGTAATAGGCCTTTCCTTTGGTTCCAAGATCATCCGAATTTTGAGCATATGTCGGATAGATTTTTGTTTCTGAATGAGGCTGCGTTCCATCGAGCCTTTGTGCTTCAACCCAACCTAAAGCCCATTTGTGGTAGCTGATCAAATGGCCTTCGTAAGCACCTCCCATAAGACCCCACCAATGCCATCTTGGATCTTCTGTTTCATTCTTTGGTGGATATGAATCCCCAAATCCGTATGAGTGCATGATTTCATGTGCCCATGTACCAGGAAAATTATGCTGTGCTGAAGAGATGAAAGGAGTCCCCTGCCGTATGGCCCATTTGTAGTTGTTAGTGGTTGAAATGTCATCAGTATAATAGACATGGTCTGTGACTCCAAATGATGTATTATTTTCGTAGCTTTTGGCGGAAAGGAACACAAAAACGATGTTGGTGATCTTGTTTGCATAGAAATTGTACTGTCGGTCAATCAGCTTGAACGCCTGGTAGGATGCTTCCCTTCTTGTCCTGAACAGCTTATCTATGGAACTGAGGTTATTTGGTATAAAATATTGCAATTCGTCATCAGTATACCTATCATTGCTGTTGGGTTTCGTTGGTGCGGTATATTTGACATCAACAAATTCCCATTTGAATTTTCCGTACGACATTTCTGTAAGGTATTCAGTGGTTTTCTGCATTGTAGCCCGCAGATTTGCATCAAATCCATACAATAAATCTTCGTCTCGTATACCTGAAGACATCACACCAATTACCAATGCTCTTCGTGTTCCTTCCAAATGGGCAGGGCTCAATCCTTTTATGAAAGTTGAGGATTGATCTGCATATCCGAACTGTATCGTTTGTGTTTGTTCTTTCATTCGTCCTTCGCTACTGTCCCAATAGATAAGTTTGGCAGTATGTGCTGAATTGCTCGAGACTCTATAACTAAATGTTGTTTGTTGGAATGCACCAAGTTGGAAATGTTCCTTTACTTGGTTGTCGACAATCAAAGTAAAAAAGCTGTCATCATTGACTGTTGTTATCTCGTTGGATCCATCCAAAAACTTTTCCGTATAAGTTTTCACATAATCCCCATTCCTGATGGTGATTGACCACGATACGTCTTGTGGTGGCGGAGGTGGAGGCGGTGGAGGAGGTTGTGGACAGAATGTACCACCCATCCCATCATCAATGCAAGGTAAGCCCAATACAGCAGTCCCATACTGGAAAAGAGAAAATTTTAGATGACCAAAGGCATTATCATATAAGTTATCATATACGATGAGCGGAGAGTTGTGCTAATAGTCTGCTAGTGGTTCATTGATTTCGAGATTTGAGAATTGCGAACCACTGACCATCAAGAGATGTTGCATATCGTTGTTTTCAATATTCAGATCCATATTCCCTCCGAAGTCGAGAATCAATGGGGGTGGGGTGGGGAAATATTTGGCATTACTA
>JALUTL010000371.1 GCA_027016475.1 Candidatus Heimdallarchaeota archaeon | reverse complement strand
ATTCTTGGCTGCCTTTTTCGCTACGATTTTATTCGTTGGAGGATTTTTGACACCATTTTTGACGAGACTTACGGATGAAGACTTTATTTCCAAGGACGGTAAAACAGTGGTAGAAGCTCAAGTCAATTATGAAGAAATTCAAAGAAAGAAAGAAGAGCTGGCCCGCAGACGAAAAAGACAAAGAAGATTGATGAAATTCAGAGATTATGTTGAGGAAATAAGAGAAAAAACCAATGTAAGAAAAGACAAGATTCCTCCGGAGCAAAATGTAATTATGGCTTATCATGACTTAGACCAGGCATTCGGATGGTTTACAAAACTTCGACGCCAAGTGGGCGATACACCATTGGAACATGCGAAAAAGCATTTTGAAACTGGAGAAATAGACAATAGTACACTAGAAGAGATTGTTCATATGTTCTATTTGGCTAGGTTTGGTCATCGCCGTTTGTCATTGCAAGACCTCAATCATTTCATTGAATGCCTTAATAACCTGGTACCTGAAATTGAATTGGTTGAAGAGGAGGCAGAGAATAATGTCTGATGAAACTTTTCAAAATTCCTCTAACGAAGTCGTCCCAAAACGGCAATCCTCTCGGAATACGAGACGTTTTCTTGCTATTGTTTTAATTATGCTGTTGCTTATCGCCTCTCTCTTTGTTGCAGGACGGCCATATATTCCTCAGCATTCAATATTGAGAACGGATCAATTGGGGGCATCTTTATTGGCCCAATCCATCCCTGAAGTGCTGGGAGCAACTGTTTCCCGGTATATTATCTCACCGTTAACTCTTGAATCCTACCCTGAAATTAAAATTCTTGTAATTATTGGTGCAAGCAGAAAATATACTCCATCAGAGCTGGATGCTTATCATAGATTTGTTTCAAATGGCGGAACCCTCCTCATTTTTGAAGATTTTGGAAATGCACGCGATGTGGCTAATAAATTTGGAATCAGCTTTTCAAAAGGCGTGATACGTGAAACTAATCCATATTTGTACACAAACTCTCCTGACAAGCCGATCATATTTGAGCAATTCATTTCTTCCCTAATTGAGCCATTGTCTATTAATCCCATCCAGTTGAACAGAGCAACAGCTGTCTACGATGTATTGGGTTTTCTTACATTGACAACGTTTCCTATTTTGTACTATACAGATGATTCTTCTGCCTTTTTGGACATCAATGACAACAATCAGATTGATTCATCAGACAGAAGGGCTCCTCTTCCAGTTGGTGTACTCAAACCTGTGGAGGACGGATATGTTATCGTTATTGGGGATGCTACATTGCCATTGAATCTCTATTGGCAGCAAAAGGGTAAAATTGCAAATACGGAATTTGTTTATGGCAATGCCATCTACACACTCCTTCTTCTGTCCTTTCTAATGGCACTTACTGGTTCCCAATCTGTTGTTTTTGATGAAAGCCATCTTAATCCACAGATCAATAGTCTTATTGGCTTGACATCATGGATGATTGGGCTTTGGGTTGGCCTGAGCTATGCTGATGCCTTTAACATATCATTGGCATTGATTGTGGGCGGTTTGGGGTTGGCCCGTCTAAGAAAAATCCGACTTCGGCGAGAAAGAGGGGTCAAGGTTGATGAAACTGGAGTGGAGCAGCTTGAATTTGTTTCTCATCCCACGCATGCAGAGCGTCTACTTTCCGAATATTTCATTCTTTATCAAATCATGAAAGGTCGTATTTTCCATGTAGGAAACTTTGCACTGTTGGACAAAATTGAGGAAACTACAAAAGATACTACTTTGAGGCAACAATTGGAAAGCAGCTATGGCAATCTCACACAGGTAACATCCTTGCAGAAATTAATTGAAATTAATTCACAAATCCATGAGTATATCAGAAGAAATGAGCGGAAATGGTTGTAATGTAATGAAAAATCCAATATCCGTTAAAAAATACATGGATTTTTTGACACACAGAAGTGAAGTATAAATATGTTGGAGCAATCGGTGAATTATGATTACCGCCAAAAAAGTGAAGAATTTAACTGATGATGTAATTAAAGAATGTTCCAAGCGGCTAGTGGGATATGAAGCTTATCTCAAGAAAATCCTAATCTCCCTTTGGGCCAATGGACATGTTCTGCTGGAAGGTAATCCAGGTTTGGCAAAAACCCTTGCCGCTTCTACTTTGGCGGAAATATTGGGATTGGATTTCAATCGGATTCAATTTACCCCTGATCTCATGCCGTCTGATATTACTGGTGTCAACGTATTCAACCAGAAAACACGAGAGTTTGAATTTCTTGAAGGACCAGTTTTCACGAATTTTCTGCTCTGTGACGAAATTAACAGAAGTCCGCCCAAAACGCAATCAGCACTTCTTGAAGCAATGCAGGAACGGCAAGTTTCGGTCGAAGGTGAGGCAAGAAAGCTTGACAAGCCGTTCCTAGTCATCGCTACCCAAAACCCTCTTGAAAATGCAGGCGTTTATCCCCTTCCAGAAGCCCAGCAGGACAGGTTTTTGATCAAGCTTCTGATTGATTTTCCATCAAGAGAAGTGGAACGGGAAATGTTGAAATTGAAACATCGAGATCTTTTTCCTTCAGTTAGCCGATTAACTGACAAGGAAACCATCTTGGCAATACAGGACTTTGTTCCAAAAGTGGATATTTCTTATGAGGTTTTGGAATATATTCTGAATATTGTCATGAATACACGGAACAACAGAAATATCGAACTTGGTGCCTCCCCAAGAGCAAGTTTGGCTTTAATGCAATTAAGCAAGGCAACAGCAGCGATAAACGGGAGGGATTTTGTCGAGCCTGATGATGTCAAATATGTTGCATTTGATGTTCTCAACCATCGATTGGTTCTGTCTCACGAAGCAGAGCTTGACAGAATAGACATACGCGATGTAGTCTCCAAAATCTTGGAGGAATCTGAAGTCAAAATCTAGTGTGATTAAAATGCAGGTAAATCTGAGCCAACGCGGTCTTGTTTTTGTCTCTGTTGACATTATCCTCCTTATGATTGCTAATCTACTCCAATCCTTGCTCCTTACTATTTTTGTTTCAATATCAACGTATTATTTGTTGGCCTATACAATTCTGATTAAAAGGATACCGCAACCAGAAATTTCCTTGGAGGCAAATCCACGCCATGGAATCCTTTACCGCGGTGAATTGGAAATTTTGCACATAAAAATCCAGAACAATTCAGACAAGATGGTACCATCCCTAAAACTACGTATTGATTTTCCAGACCAGATTTTTCCAGTAATGACCTCAAACATCAGGCAATTTTCAATTCAACCACACCAAGAGTTGACATTTAACATTCCTGTTCTGCCTTTGGCCAGGGGATTGTTTCAAATTGGGCCTATAACAGTATCACAAACTGATCTGTTTGATATATTTTCAAGCCCCCTGAAGACAATTGATAATGTGGCTATCCGTGTTTACCCGAAAAGGATAGAGGCTCATGTCAATAAGCTTAAACTCAAGGAGGTATTCTCTAAACTGATCGACATTTATGCCATTCGTCGGAAAGGATTGGGGAATGATTTTCATGGGCTTCGAGAATATATCCGTGGTGATCCATCCAAGATTGTGTATTGGCCTGCCACTGCGAAATACGATCGTTTAATTTCAAAGGAATTTGAAGATGAGAAACAGTTGGAAATCATGATAGCCATGCAGGGGGGCGCGACCATGCGTGGACGAAAATTTGATTTTGTACTTGGAACCGCCATGGATATTTACAACGGGATACTAAAACAAGGGCACCCTGTCGGCTTTATCTTCTTTGATGATGCAGTTCATCTTCATTTTGACCCGTCCTTAAGTCAAAAACAATTGATGCGAATCTGGGGACAACTCTACAGTGCTGAGGCCAAAGATACATATGTAGATTTTCAGAAGGTGGCAAACCATTTTGAGAAGAAGAAAATAACAAATCGCTTGATCATTTTCATTGGGGATCTTGAATACAATACCACTGACTTCTTGGAATTGGCCCGGCGCATTGCAATGAAAAAGAACAATTTGATATTCATTGATGTCCGAGGATATGCTTTTTCATTCAAAGGACAGCTTAAGCAAGTTGCCAAAACTTATGCAGGTGATGAATACGGTTTGGTTCTAAATAACGTCATTGGTGCACATATTGAATTCGATGAACTGTTCAGAGGCATCTACGTCAAAGAAGAATTGAAACGTTATGAGGCTGTCTATGCCTATTTTGCAAATGAACAGGAGACAATTGTGGAAGTGCTTCAACGTGCACTTCAATCTGCTTTTGGTCGAAGATTTTGGAGGATTGGATCTTGAGCGGTATTGATGAAGAAACTCTATTTTATGAGCTAGGTTACTCATTTGATGAGCCTGGATCATATTTATTCACATCACAGCTAAACAGGATTATGGTTTGGCTTCTTGTGACCTCTTTGTCTCTTATTCTATTATTTGGTATTAGTCAAATATTTACCATAATCGGCATTTTGCTAATTCTGATAAATGGAAATTTTCAGGAATACCAATTTCTAAAAAAGAAGCACTTACCTGTTGTGATACTATTTCTCATGATTGTTTCCACTTTAGAGCAGTTCAATTCTGGCATCAAATTGCCACAGAACGGAAACCCTTTCTCAGGTCTTAATGGAATGGTAGTTCTCCTTGACCTGCTTTGGATCGCCCTTCTCATATATAGTGTGATTCTGATAGAATTTATTGAATCGGTAGACGGAGACGTAAAGTATCTCGTTCCATCCACAGAAAAAGCAAAATACAATTTCCAGACTCTTGAAGAACGTTTGGATTCAACACGTTTTCAAATAACTACAAAGGTGGAGCAGGTGTCACGTAGGGGCTTACAGGATTTTTACTTTCGTATCATCGGTTCAGTGGGTGTCCTAACTTTTATCATATTCTTTGGCACTACCGCCTTCTGGAGATTCTATACTGGGATTGTGGATCGATTCACCTTGAGGGAAGAATACAATTTGGCAATCTATACGTTGCTTTCAATTTTCTCTGTAATCTTCATGTTTGGAATCGTTGTGCGATCCCAACAAAACAAACAATAAATTCCATATAAACTTCTTTACATTAATATACCAAATATTTCCAAATCTGATTAGGAATGGACGATGATACATTATTTGAAGTGACTGTTGTCCAGCGCGATGTGAGAAAAATCGCACTTCTATCTGACATACATGCCAATTTGCCTGCTTTACTTGCAGTTTTGGAGGATCTGGAGAAAAGGGACTATGATACGATTGTCTGTCTTGGAGATTTGGTAGGTTACTATACCAAACCTGTTGAAGTTCTTGACAAAATGATTCCCATTATGGATGTTGTTGTCATGGGAAACCATGATTGGGCCGCTGTCGACCTAAACAACCCTTTATTCAAAATAGCTCGTCCTGCTGCTCAAGAAAGCCTTCGTTTTACAAATCCTCTCCTTTCGGAAGAGCATAAAAAATATCTGCTTCGCCTTCCTCTAAAAACCATTCTCGAAACACCATATGCAACGGCAACCTTGGTTCATGGCCATCCAGCCACAATCTTTGACTATGTCTACGGCCCCACCACCTCACTTTTTATTCAATCAATTGAGAATGCTTTGGCTGCAACAAAAACCGATTATCTCTTTGTTGGACATTCCCATATTCAAGGCGAACACTTCTCGGAAACAGGAAAAATTTTTGTCAATCCCGGTTCCATTGGTCAACCAAGGGACAATGACTACAGGGCGGCCTATGCAATCGTTGATCTAAAAGAAAAAAAGCACCAGTTACTTCGTGTTTCATATGATGTGGAAGAGGTAATCAATGATATCCACAAATGCCAATTGCCTACTGAGCTTGGGTCAAGATTAAAATTCGGTGTGTAATGGATATTTGCATCACAATTTGAACTACGGATATCTGACTTTTTAATTGGTAATTTGAATCAATCGCAGAATACGCTATGACACAATCTATAGACATTCATTCAATCCTGAATTCAATTAGAAAACCATTGAGTGTGAATCTTTTGACTACGCTCGATTCAAATCAAAAAGAACTATTGATTGAAAAAAAATACCATGACCTTCTTCAATTCTGCAAATTAGATCCATACGATTTATCCATCGAATTAGGCATTGATATCCAAACCGCAATGCTTGCACTGAGGGAGGCATCAATATTGGTACAGGACGGACTTCCTTCATTGCTTCCTTTTCCCAGGAGTCCGATCTACATCAATGTATTTCTGTCGCCAAAGTTTGGAGATAAAGTTTGGTTAGTTGGAGTCGACAATGGCATCAAAATCGTGCATTGGGTGTCCTTTGGTGTTCCAATCCAGGAAAAGCATTTGCTAAGTCGACTTTCAAATCACTTGAAAATGTGTAACGAAAAAACGGAAAGACCCTTGATTCTTGTGTCTCGCCATCCAAACAGTTTTGAAACACTTCAACAAAAATTCTTGGAGTATAATTTAGTATATCTCGATGAACAATTCAGAACTAATGCCATTGATTTAAACAGATACATTAGAGAGAACCTCCTATGGGGCAGCAGTTCACTTGAGGTGGAGGATATTGCCCGCCAATTTGGCCTAGATGTTTCTGACCCCCTTGAGCCCCTAAAAATTGTGGATCAATATGAAAAAGATTTGCAGATATTTGGTTCACTAAACCAACAAACCGCAAAAATGGCAATAGAAAACTCATTGGATAAGTTTTTTGCCGTGGATGTTATCAAGGACAAAATTGTCTCTATTTAGCTATTTTTTGGGAATTGGAGGAACGCCAAACTCCTGTTGTTTCTTCTTCTTGTCTTCTTCTGCATTCTCCTCGTCATCTTGAACGTCTGATGGTTGCTCCAATGAGCTCAAATCCTCTTTTTCACCTGCAACTATCCCTTTGACAATATGGACCAATTTTGTCAGTTTTTGATCGATGAGGTCTGTTTTCTTGGCTAACTTCACAACAGCCTTTTCGAGCTTTGAAACTCTTTCATTGAGGATGTTGGATTCTGTATATATGCCTCCGATTAAAGCATCCGATGCCTGAACAACAGTCTCAACTGCTTCTGCGACTTCCTTTTCAACGTTTCCGCTTCCCATACCGGGACCGATCTCATAAACCTCATCAGGAAGATTGATATCAATTTCTATATTGTGCTTTTTCAACAGTCTCTTTCCCATCAAATCAAAGGCAAGTTCAATGTTCTTGCCTGTTTTTGCAGAAGTTTCCATGTAATAGAAAGTCAGACCTGTTTGGGCAACCAAATGCTGAATAAACTCAACTGCCATTTCATTGGACACTTGACGAGTTTCGACCAAATCTGCTTTGTTTCCCAAAATTATGAATGTTTGAATTGTTCCACCTGAGTTCTCCATACAGTCCTTAACCCATGTGGAAAGGTTAGTCAAAGTTTGAGGGTCTTGTACATCAAATACAAGAAAGGCCGCCTGCCCACCCTTGTAGAATGAACTTCTTGCAGCTACATAAGCATCTTGGCCCGCAAGGTCAAAAATTTGGTAGGTTATGGCATTGTTATCTATTTGTACCTTTTTTGAGGCAAAGTCAGCTCCGATTGTTTTCAAATAGCTTCCCTGAAATCCCTTTCCCATGTACCTTTCTCGAATGGAGGTTTTACCGACTGCTCCATCTCCAGTCAACAGAATCTTAAATATGAATTGCTTTCCACTCATATAGCATCGACTACTTCTTTAGCTTTCCTTAAAGAATATAATATGCGTTCAAATAAAAATGTGTCTGAATCCTGCTTTTGAAAAGACAAAACAGAAATTAACACATAGGCACAAAATGACCACATAGGGGAGAAATTCTGTTTTCAATGATAGGACTGTGTCTTGTTCAACTTTCGAATGAAATTGTCAACTTGCATGTCAATCTCTTGTTTTCTGCTTTCATACGGATTCTTTTCGAAGGTTGCTGCGTTCGTCTTAATTTCCTTGAAATAGACAGAAAATGGCTTTCTTGTAAAGAATCTTCCGTTTATCCCAAAAAAGCTCTTCATTGTCTTACGGAACATGCGCGACAAAGCTTCATTGATTTCTCCTGACGATACCGTAAAGTCCTTGAAATACGATTTGTCAATCTTTTGGACGAAGTTTGCCTTGCTGAACAATTCTCCATCTTGTATTTTAAGCAATTCAAGCAAAATCGTTGATCCGATTTGTCCTGCTCGAGAATCGAGATAGTAAATAATTCTCCTTTGTTTCTTAAATTTCTGGTTCTTTGAAATGATCCTGTCCAATGTCATAAATTGGCCTGGTGCATAGAATATTGCCAAAGCACCAATAAGCGGACCGTCAGAAACACCATGCTCCATAACTTCAGAAAGAACAACTCTTCGTCCTGATTCATGCCTAAAGACATGCCTAGAATTTTGTGCATTACGAATTGTTTCCTTGATTTCTGTTTCGACTTTAATGAGCATATCCAGCATATCTTACACCATCTCGAACCATAGTGTCCGAATCATGGACAAACTAAGGTAAATTATTTTCTGCACTTATAAGTTTATTTCTTCTACATATATCTTTTTAATCAGGAAAGAGAACAGCATTTTTAAAGAGAAATGGATCAGTTGTTCGAAATTCGGAGTTGCTGGGGTTGTGTTTGCAACAGTCATGGGACAGCTTAAGGATTTCATCCCACAAAATTGTGATTTGTCTGCTTCCCATCATATACCTAAAAAAATAGTTGAATATTTGTTGAGTGTGCAGGACACATTCGAAGAAAAAGTAAAGGCGTGGTTGGACTATCCATTATTCTACGATATACATATGACGTCTATTTTCTTTGTATTTTTGGTAAATGGGATATCTCCCATCTCTTTAGATTCAACTGTAGTCTTTCCAAACCCTATACTTTTTGTGCTCGTATTCCTCTCTCTCATTTTACTGACATGGGCAAGAAATTCGAGGAACAGTTATGACTTGACAAGAAACGATATGGTTCTTATTTTTGCACTATCATTGTTTCCCCCTTTCCTTTTCATATTCTTGGCTGTCAAATGGATTCAAAAACAGAAAGAGAAAGGAAATCCTTTCGAGCTATATGCCGGAGCATATCTGATAATCATCATTTTAATTACTTTCTCTGTACTTGTACTGACTATATTGCTCATTTCATTTGGCATTGCACCAAACAAAGGCCCTGTACTTCTTCGAATCATATACCTTGCTACTTTAGGTCCATTGGGGCTGGTGGGCTTTGTAGTCGGGAACATAAGAAAAATTTCATTTCCTCAGGAAAGAAGGTTGTTTATTCAGATTTTCTTTCTACTTTTTTGGCTTATAGTCATAATGATTGGAATACCTTTTTCTCCCTATTGGATATAGCTTCAATTGCCTTTTGTCAACCTACGAAAAACATGGTGTCATTTGACATGAGAAGCAAGTTTAAACTAATAAGTCCGTTATTGCAGAGGGGTCAGTATGGTAAATCGGAAACCTCATTCCAACAAGTTTGAGGGGCTATTTTGGATGATGCGTCCTCCAAATAGCATCACGGCAGCTATTGCAGTTGTATATGCTATGTTCTTTGCAAACTCAAAAAATGTTGAAATCCCATGGCAAGCATATTTGTTTGCAGCTTCGGCCGCTTTTTTTACCACGGCCCATGCAATGGTGCATAATGATATTGTAGATATTGAAATTGATAAAATCAATGCTTCCTACCGTCCGCTCCCTTCAGGATTACTGAAATCATCCGAAGCCAAATTTTTCGCTTATCTGCTCCTTATTTTTGCAGTAGCAAGTGGTGCTACAATAGACTATTTCACTTCAAAAATGCCATTTTCAGCACTTTGGGCCTTGGGTAACTCTCTATTACTAGATTCATATAACAAATGGTTCAAAAAATATGGACTAGTGGGAAATTTCATTGTTGGATTTTCGCCATACGCTTTATTTCTTTATGCTGATCTTCTGATCAACAATGGACTGACTCCTTTGGTCGAAGGTGTTGGTTTGTTCGTCCTATGTACAATTTGGGGTCGGGAAGTCTTTAAAGGAATTTATGACGTAGAGGGAGACAAGGAGTATGGTGTAAAAACGATCGCAGTCAAGTATGGAGAAAAAGTTGCTGCAATAATGGGAAGCATTATTGTATTTGTAGGAGTTCTTGCTACAATCCCCTTAATTTTACAGTTTCAAAACGACCCGTTTACTGCAATTCTTTTCCTAGTCGTTGATGCTAGCCTAATTGCACTTTGCTTAAAATTAATCTTAAACCCCCAATCGGAACTTGCATTTTCTGTGAAATTGAAAATGCTAAGAATTCTACTGGTTGCAGTAGTGTTAGTTACAATGGTTGAAATTACAAAGAGATTTTTTTCATTCTGATGATCATAAGGGTAGAGGTTTAATACTTTGTTTCCTATACCTTTTTGATGCAAAAGAGAGTTGTATTCTCCCTTATCACTATTACAATGCTTATGAGCTCATTGACTAGCGGATCTGCATACAAATTGAATCTTGAATTTATGGGGCTTGATGGTAATGTATATAACTTTAATATCTTTGAGGGTAAGTTCTTGATGGTCGATGCCATGGCATCATGGTGTGGACCATGTTTGAAATCCTTTCCCCATCTTTCAGAGGTATATCGTCAAAAACAGTCAGTGATGAACCTCTTGTCTCTTTCAGTGTCACCCCAAACCGATGATAGGGATACATTGTTGAATCTCCAAAATACATACGACATTGTTTGGAATATGGGCATTGATAACAACTTGGATTTTCTTGATACATTTAATGTCACAATTATTCCGACATACTTCTTGTTTGATGAAGCGGGCTCACTGGTTCGAACCATCATGCCTACGGAAGCTCAAACCGCAAATCAGTTTCTGGCCATTTTAGATGACTATCTCCCTCCAACAAACAATTCAATTTCTGCAAATTCAGAAGGGACAACCAACCCTTTATCTGAATCGACAATAAGGCTTACAGTCTCTTCATTGCTGCTCGCGTCTGTTCTTGTCATTTTCTTTCGTATATTGAGAAAATACAACGCAATCCGTAACATTGAATGACAAAAATTATGCACACATTTAGATATGATGTATTTTATGGCGAAATAATGATAATATTTTATGTTGTTGTCTCTTCAAAAGGCTTTCCGCTTTTCGAGCAGTACTTTTCCTCTCCAGAAACACTGATGGATGACCAAACACTTGTAGACACAATTATCGAATCATTTTCAGACAAGTTTGCTCACACTTCCCAATCAAAGATGGATATACCTTCCAACTCATCAGATATTCAGATTTTTTACTCCAAACTCTCTGATTCATCATGGCTCTTGGTAGGAACAAATGATCCAATAAATGATTTCAGTCAACATCCTTGGGACCATTTGGAAGAAGTTGGAAGAAAGATTTCTGGAGGAGATCCATTGGCAATTCAGCATGTCCTTTCCGAGTTCGAGAATCCATTTTGATTAATCCGCTCACAATTTCAGAATATTCGATTTTCTACATCCTTATGAATTATCTGGATTTTAACTCCTGTTGATTTCTCTTGCTGATTAACAATTTATAAGGAATTCACGATTGACTATTTCTTGATGGCGCTGTGGTACTAATGCCATATCAAGTGTCAGAATGAAACATTAAATCAAACTCCTAGGTTCCTTCCTCGTTATCTGAACCAAAAAGAAGTCTGAACTATTTTCTTCAAAAATTGGTTCAATCATTCTTCTTTGATTTTGGTCTTTTTGCGATGACCACTTGCAACAAAGTGTCCTCCAAAGGGTAAATTTCCTCAAAATGTTCTCTGATTAACCTAATGAGATATTTCTTGTTCAGTACATTTGGGTTGCTTTTTTCAATGACCCATTGTTTGGCTGTTTCCACCGAATTGACTGCAATTAACTGATTGTAGATTGTAAAAATAATGTTTGGTGTTGTTTTGACTGGTTCAATAAATATTGCAATTCCTTCAGGTTTCAACACCCTTTGTACTTCATCCAGAACCTCATGTCCAAATTTTGTGAGTATTCCAATCCCAGAAAACACGTCAATGCTGTCTTTCTTTGGCAACCAGTCAAAAGGGTTGGGGGTGTCAATGATTTGCAATTTCTGCTCTTCATAGGGGGAAGGTGTTGTATCAGCTCCTGGCAATTTCAAAAATATCGGTGTAAATGGTGAATCCTCATCGGGATAGGCTGGATTGTTGCAGGATCTGCATGCATTAAACAAAGTTGCTATGCCATATGATTGAGCCCCGGCAAACAATATTTGGCTATTCCTCAGACAGCCTGTTCTGGGAATGACATACTCTACCATGTCTCTCCATAACCCGTCTGCAACAACACGTTCTCTCAGGAAGTCAAAAACGTATCGAGTTAAATTGCCTAACTCTTTGAAGCCTTTCTGAGTGAGCGACAGATGTTTTGTTTTTCCTTCCTTTGAAGACTTTACGAAGCCAGAAGATTCCAAACTTTCAACAATACGGTAAAATTGTGATTTTGACTTTGATGCTGCAGGAAATTTTAGAAGAATTGCATCATAAATCTCATTGACAGTCTGAAGATTCAGAAAGCCGATTAATTTCAGAATCTCATATTCAACAAATCCTAGCCCTAATCCTTCGAAGGGTGATTCCCAAGCACTTGTATACCCTCGATTCTGTCCCAGCAATTGAAGTGTATCCGGCATTTGGTCACTCACTAGTATCAAATTTCTGTATGATTCGGAACATATATACTTTCTTGTACCGATTAAAATGTTCGCATATATGCGAATATTATGTTTGTTATTATGTAAATTTATGTGATTAGACCTTAAAGACAACAAAAATTATTACATTTATTACATTTCTCGTGTTATTACTTGATTGCATTCATGCAACTATCGGATTGCTTTTATACCATGAACATGAGTAAGAAAAATATGAGCCAGATAAGAAAAAACCCAACAAATCTTGCTTTTTCTGCTCGTAAACCTGTATTGGTTCTAGTGTTTTGGCTCTTGCTCGTTGGACTTGTCGTGGCAACAAATGCCCCTCAACTGCTGACTTCGGTTGTTTCAAATGAAAGAGAATTTGATGAACCGAGTTCCGAAAGCGGTCTTGGTAGCGCTTTATACCGTGAAAGATTCAACATAACGCAAGAAGGCAGTACTCATATTATTGTGATCAACAATCCCAAAGCCAACTTCAGTGAGGAAACTTGGTCTAATTGGTTGCTTTACTTTACGTTTTATGTTAATTCATCTTTATACAATCATAGCCTGACCCATTATGATCAAATTGTTTCCTATCCTTTGCTTGTGATTGCAGGAGCAGGTGAATTTGCGCAATCCTTGGTTTCCGAGGATGGGCAGACCACTCTTATTAATATTGTTTCATCAACTCACGATGTCAATGATGTGTTGGATGATGTTGAAGTGATTCGAGAGATATTACATGATGAAACTGCAATGGAAAACTACATTCAAACCAGGGTGAACGCTCTTCCAATCACCATAGAATTAGCAAGTAATGGGGATTTGGCATCAAATGAGTATTATCTTACAGGAGAGGCAGCACAGTTCCATGACATTATTGAGAACAGCGAAGAATCATTCCGAGATTCTGAACTGATTTCTGTTGTGTTAGCCATTATCATCCTTGCAATTGTCTTTAGGTCTCCAATGGGTATTGCAATTCCAATGGTTGCATTAGTGGGTAGCTTATTTGGAGCATATTATGGCTCATATCTGCTGGCAAAAGCGGGGATCATTACCGTATCTGACTTTCTGCCGAGCATTATAGCCATGATTGGAATTGCAGTTGCTGTTGATTATAACCTGTTCAGCATTATAAGATATCGTGAAGAATACAGAAAACAAAAGGCTCAATTGCTGGAACGCGGTCTCTGGAATCCGGAAACACAAAAGCAAACTGAAAAATCAGCTGCAAGTATTATGGTCAGAACTTCAGGCAAGGCAGTTGCATACTCCGGATTTGCCGTAATCATCGGATTTGCTGCGCTTGCAATCGTCGATTCGTCTCTGACCCGATCGATGGCAATTGGTGTGTCAATTGTAGTCATTCTTTCAATCCTGACTGCAAATACGCTTACTCCTGCAATTCTCTCTTTGTTTGGTAGATTCCTTGATTGGCCTGATTTCATCTCTGGCCATTCAAGGGATGTGGCAAAAATCAGAAAGATGCAGATTGGAACGAAAGTAAGATCCAGTTTTTGGGAGAGATGGTCACGACTTGTCATGAAGTTACCCGTTACCTTCTTGGTACTTTCAATGTTTCTTTTTGCTCCTTTCATTTCCCTTTCCTTGCAGGCTGATCTGTCCTTTGACAGCATTCAGAATCTTCCTCAAAACTCTGATTCACGTAAAGGTCTGGAATTTATCGTTGATAAGTTTGATTTGGGTTCATTGACTCCTTATCAGGTAGTAATCGATACGGGTGTGAAAAATGGTGTTTTCAATGCCGATTTGCTGAATCAAACAATCGAATTTGCAAAGTGGGCATTGTCTTTTGAAGAAAGGCGATCGCTCAATCGGCATGTATTGCAGTTCCAAACTGTGGATTCACTCAACGTTTTCACAAACCCTTCAACTGGGCAACTGATCAGCTATTCATTGGAAGCTGTGAATCAAACGTTGAACTCACCTGACATAATAATGATGCCGTTAGAAAATGGTTCATTTGTTCCAACTCCAAACTATGCCAAACTCTTGTTCATTCAAAATACACAAGACAAGGTGAATTATAAATATGGAAATGACACTCTTATGATTTCTCTCACCTCAAACTTGGACTTTGGATCTGGCGACGCAATGGAATTAGCACAAATACTTCGAGAAAAAGCTCATGAAATGTTTGACGGCATTGATGGAGTTAAAGCAGTCTACGTAACAGGTGCAAGTGCAAGCCTTTTGGATAGCAGGAATGAACTCTATTCAGATGTACCTCGTATGCTTACGTTTGCTGTTATTGCCCTCTTCATTGCTTTGCTCATACTGTTCCGAAGTGTAATCCTCCCCATCAAGGCGATTTTGACAATCGCAGGATCCATCCTCTTTGGTATAGGGGCCTTAGTCTTTGTGTTCCAAGAAGGGAACTTTGTTGAGCTTCTAAACGGAGAACAGGCGGGAATAACATTCTTTATTCCTATATTCCTCTTCACAACAATTCTCGGGCTAGGTATGGATTATTCGATCTTTATCATTTCGCGAATAAAAGAGGAAGCTGAACGGTTGCAGAAAGAAGGTAAATTGACTGAGCAGGAAATCAATGTTCAGTCTGTAAGCATAGGGCTTTCTAAGACTGCGGGTGTCATTACCAGTGCCGCAACCGTTATGATCGCTACATTCTTGGTTTTTGCATTTGCTCCGCTTCTAATTCTCAAAACTATGGGACTCGCTATGGCAGTTGCAATCTTTGTGGATGCCACTATTTCAAGAGTCATCATCCTGCCTAGCGCAATGAGGCTCGCAGGAAAGTGGAATTGGTGGTTGCCAAAATGGCTCGAAAAAATTCTGCCAAAAGTTGAATTGGAACATTAAGTCATAAACTCATGCCCTGTACGAAATGCTTCAAGATTCTTTTCCTTAAATTTTGGCCATTTCTTTTCAATCAATTTCTCAACAGTCTTTATCTCAAAAAAGTCGGTTACTCGAATGAATTGCCCCAAAAGAACGAGATTCGCCCCTTTACTGTGCCCCAACTCATTCGCTATGCGGGTTGCAGGGATCAGATACACATTGATCGTTTTTCGCTTTAGTGTCTCAACTATAATTTCCATATCAGGATAGGGTTTGTGGATAATGTTTGCAATTGGCGGAACAATCTGATGGGTATCACTTATTATGATCCCTTCTTTCTTTAGCATGTTTATGGATCTCAATGCCTCCATAGGTTCGGTTGCGAGGAGAACATCAGCTTCGCCTTCAGGAATCATGACTCCTGAAAAATTCCCGATGCGTACCTGAAAAACGACAGAGCCTCCTCTTTGACTCATACCATGTGTCTCATTTCCTTTAATTTTAAACCCATAATATTGCCCTAGCTCGACCAACAATCTCCCTATGCTTACTACACCTTGTCCTCCCACTCCTGCCAAATGGACTTGCAAATGTTTGTTTATAGCCATCGCCATTTCATGCACGCTCCTTCAAATAAAAAGCATCCCTAGGGCATACGATGCTACAAAATTCACACCCATTGCAGAGAACCTCATCAACTTGTATCTTGTTGTCAACTAAACTAAGGGCTGTACAGTTCAGTCCTTCAACACACAATCCACAGAGTGTACATTTTTCATGACTTACTGCGATTACTCCCTTTGGTTGCCTGTTCTCTTGTTTCATTAACTGGTTTTCATATATTACACAGGGATATTTTGCAACAATTACTTTCACCCCTGGAAGTTTTATTACTGATCTCACTAAACTAATAAACTCCTTCTCATCAAAAGGCTCTATTTCGAAAGCGGGTATCCCCATCCCCTGTATAGTTTTCTGAATGTTCAACTTTCCATGAGTTGATGGATTGTTTTGAGTTCCTGTCATTGCTGTGGTTGAATTGTCCATAACAACAACAAGCAGATTTATGTCATGCCAAATTGCATTGACCAAGGCAGAAATTCCACTATGCCAAAATGTTGAATCTCCGATCGTTGATACTACTAGCTTGTCGGGATTAGCTTTTGCATATCCTACAGCCATTCCAATGCTTGCCCCCATACACAAAATGGAATCAGCCTCTTCAAATGGCGGCAAAGCACCAAGTGAATAGCACCCTATGTCGTTTGAATAGATTACGTCCGCTCTCTTCAGTGCTTTTTTAAGGTTAAAGAACGTTGATCGATGCGGGCAACCTGCGCAAAAAGTAGGTGGTCGGGGAAGTAGACTGTCTACTGGAAGCTCTACAAAATCATTCTCCAATTCCTCTAGACCTAGTAGCGTTCGGACTGAATTTTCGATTTTTCGAGGATCCAATTCATAATTTGCAGGGATTATGTCTTTGCCATAGACAGTAATTTCTATCTCTTCATCAAACAACAGTTTCTTGATTTCCAATTCCATGATGCCGTCAAGTTCTTCCACAATCAATATCCGAGAATGGTTCCTAATGAATGACAAAATCATGTCCTTTGGTATTGGGTTGGTTATGTGGGGAATAAGCAAGTCAAAATCATACCTTAACACCAAATCCTCGCAATACGATGCCGCAACTCCAGTTGCTATTATTCCTAATTCTTTGGAATTACTTCCAATTTCCCGAACAGAATCTACATTATCTGTGAGCTGTTTTGATTGATTTAATGCTTTTTCCAGACGAATCTTATTTTTTCTTGCTCTTGAGGGTATAGTAACGAATCTTTCAGGATCTTTCTTGTAAGGGATGGTCTCTCGTGCAATTGGGCGGGTTGGCTCTACAATGCCAAGTCCATGCGATATTCTGGTTGTTAGTCTCAAAATTACAGGAAGTTTTGTTTGTAAACTTAGCTCCATGGTCTTTCTTGCCCAATGATATGCATTTGAAGGATCTGAAGGCTCAACTACTGGGACATGGGCAAGTCTTCCATACCATCTTGTATCCTGCTCATTTTGTGATGAATGCATTGATGGATCATCAACGATGCATAAAACCAAACCTCCATTGATTCCCATAGTGGCCAAAGTCACAAACGCATCTGCTGCAACATTTAACCCGACATGCTTTGAAGTAAAAACTGCGTACATGCCGGAGATTGCTGCTGCTGCTGCGTCTTCAAGGGCCACAGCTTCATTGGTTGCCCAATGTGCGATGACATTAGGTGGGGACACCTTTTGAACATATTCTATAATTTCTGTTGAAGGAGTACCTGGATATCCTGAAAAATAATTTGCTCCCTCATCCAAAAGGCCTTTTGCAACAGCTTCATTGCCCAAACCAATGAACTGTTCTACTTCCAATTTTTCAAGCATAGCTGATCTTCTCCTGTTCCATATGAAAAAGAATAAAAAATATATTAATATGCAGTTGTCTTCATATCCAATGGCCAATTAATGATCAAGTTTTTACGATGGCTGCTCCTGTTTGCAATTCATTCCAATATCCAGACATGAGTGGATCCGGGCTCAAAACTGGGCTCTTTTCTCTGATAACCTCCATAAATCCTTGAAATTTTCCAACCAGCCTTATTGGCAAGAGTTTCCAGTATTTCAGGGGAAATCGCATAAATCGGATATATGTTCCGTGATTGGTATTTGCCATTATCGATTATGTTGAAATGGAGTTGATGGGTGCTTTTTCCAAGCAGAAGCGGAATCATAATCCTTTGCACCAAATACTGTCGCTCTCCAGTTTTTGTCTGTCGTAAAGGAAGGTAGGTATAGAATTATCAAGACAAACAGTCTGCCCGATTAGCTTTCCAGCAGTGATCAACTTTCTCATAAGTTTTAAGGCTTTTATTATGTTCTCTTCCGTCTCAAGGTTCACTAGTGAATTTGCCAGAATTATGCCCCCATCAAACGTTCCCAATTTATCTGGTTCAATGTCCAAAAGATTGCTATGAATTAACTCAATTTTATCACTCTTTGGTTTTGTGACCTCCTTGGCCCTTTCAATCATTTTCTGATTGATGTCCACACCTGTAACTGCGAACCATTCCGCCAATGCAAGGGTATGCCTGCCGGTTGAACAAGCAAATTCAATTATTCTTTCTGCTCCTTGTAACTCTTCAACTATAAATGGAAGTTCTCTCTGAAGCCTTGCATCCCAATCGATCATGTCATCATAGACTTCCGCCATTTTGTCAAAATTGTCGTCGATCATCTTCAGATAACCTTACATAATTGATCTTAAGAGCAATGGGGTTATGGCCTATATCAATCAACTACTAGGAAAACAAAACTTGTCCTTTCGGGGTTTATTTTCAATTAGGTCTCCTGACCCATAATTAATAACCATACCTCAGGACATAGTCCATGGAATTTCCGATTTCAATTCCTATAGATCTGGAACCAGTGTTAGAAGTGGAGGATTTGGGTCAAACACTCAAATATTACACTGAGAAACTTGGTTTTGTAGTCGACTGGATATATGGTGATCCCCTTGACCATGCCAGCGTCTCAATAGGAGAGCAGCAAGGGCAAAACGGTCATGGTTCACATGGCCACATTCAATTGTCACACGCCGGAAAACCTGTAAATACTGCAGGATGGCTTTATTTCCATCTCAGAGAAAATATAGAACAACTTTATCAAATCTACAAGGAAAAAGGCGTAGAGTTCGTCTCAGAGCTTGCCGAAATGCCATGGGGTATGAAAGAATTTACAATTAAGGAACTCAATGGGCACGTGTTCCGTTTTGGTCAGCCTCTACCACACTTCAATGAGGAGCATTAAATTTTCCCTCTAATGTCGACCGCAATGAACCCTTCTCTCGTTGCCATAACCGGATTGATTTCAAATTCCTTGATATGAAGGTTTTCTACCATCATCTTGCCTACATTTACGATAAGCTGAGCCAACTCATTTATACTTACGGCGCTTTCTCCCCTGTATCCCTTCAACAATTTTGAAACTTTAAGAGTGTTAATCAAATCAATAGCTTCCTCAAATGACAATGGTGCAATATGAAATACTACATCATCCAATAATTCAACTAGCTTACCTCCTGAACCAACCATTATGAATGGACCAAATTGAGGGTCGTTGATCCCACCTATAACGATTTCAGCAATTGCATCCAGTTGGGGCTGTACAATAACAGTTCCATCCATTTGAAGCCTATGCATAGTTTCTTTCAACTTCTTCCAAGCGTTGAACAGCTCTTCAGTTGTTTCTATGGTGGTTAGTACTGCCTGATGATCGCTTTTGTGTATCAGTTTGTCAGACATTAATTTCATTACCCATGGTGCAGGAAACTTTGATTGTAAAGTGGTCAATTGTTCCTCGTTTTTAACGATAGTTTCTTTGCACATAGGTAGTTGATACTTATTGGCAATCCTTCACCTCATGGTATTTTAGCCATCTGTCTTGGCTTTCAATGCCCTGCCTTTTCAATGAAAGAATTGGCGGGATGTTACGACGTTGATATTGACCATAATCAACAAGGGCCTTGGCAACCTTCGCCGCCATCTGTGGCTCCTCGTATATTGGGAAGGTGAACCTTGAAAAATCCTCAACTAACCCTTCACATCCCATTGCAATAACAATAACTGGCTTTTGCAGATTTGCTTTCTCGATTGCTTCAAGGATGCTTTCAATAGGATACAAAACTGGTGGCAAGACAAGAATCATTACCAAATCAATTCCTTTGTCGTTTGCGAGTATATTTGCTACTGACCGATAAGTTTCTGGAGTTGCAGATGGAAGAATATCGATAGGATTGGCTGTGCTTGCCTCACTTGGCAATATCTTGTCCAATGTTTTGCGTGTAGTTTCTGTTAAACTTGCAACAGATAGCCCCACAAACTCGCATTCGTCAGCAGTAAGGGTTCCTGGCCCACCTGCATTGGAAATTATTCCGATTCCTGATCCCGTCGGGATTGTGCAATGTGCAAATCCATAAGCTATTTCATACATGTCTCTGATGCTTTGCGCTCTAATGATCCCTGCCCTTTCCAGAGCCGCATCAACCAAAACATCCATACTTGCCAATGCCCCTGTATGGGATGCCGCCGCTCTTGCCCCCGATTCAGTTCTGCCGCTTTTAAC
Source organism: Candidatus Heimdallarchaeota archaeon (assembly GCA_027016475.1). Lineage (GTDB taxonomy): Archaea > Asgardarchaeota > Heimdallarchaeia > Heimdallarchaeales > Kariarchaeaceae > WAKA01. The sequence continues at coordinate 619 of JALUTL010000371.1, read as the reverse complement.
CAAGATAATTGGTTTTGTCTTTGTTGTACATTGGGCATGACGAATAAACTCCCTTCCATCTACAAAAGACTCAAGATACATTGTGATTATTTCTGTTGCTCGATCTTTGCTTATTGCTTCCAGCAGGTTATTTTCATTAATGTCCGGCTTATTGCCAATGGAAACAAACCTTGAGAACCCCCTGCCCTTTATTCTTGCATATTGCATCATCACTGCTCCTATAGCTCCTGATTGTGAAACAAAAGCTATGTTTCCAGCTATTGGGGCTACTGGAGAAAAAGTCGCATTAACGAACTCCTTACCATCAATGATTGATGTGAGAACACCCATTGTATTTGGTCCCACAATTCGTATCCCGCCTTTAACTGCCTTTTCAACAATCAATTTTTCATGGATTGCCCCCTCCTCACCAATTTCACTGAATCCTGCCGTTATGATTACTGCAATTCTAATGCTTTTTGATACGCACTCATCAATGAAATTGTCAATGTTTTCTTTAGGTATTGCAATAACTGCCATATCCAGATCCATTGGGATGTTATCAAGACTTTTGTAACATTTTACCCCGTCTATTTCATCAGTTGTGGGATGAATTATGTATACTTGGCCAGAATATCTT
>JALUTL010000370.1 GCA_027016475.1 Candidatus Heimdallarchaeota archaeon | reverse complement strand
GCTACGCACTGGTCATTGCGATCACGCAAAAATTGTTCAATTCAGGGCTATTCTCGGTTTCAAGCGTATTTTTGTTAGGTCTCGTCTGGTATTTCATCAGAGTTAAAAACAGAGGGATTTTTTTGGATGCAATTCTTTATTATGGAGTTTCAATGGTTTACATTTTTGGGCTTACATTATTTTCCTATATTGGTGATCCGTCTTCTGGAAAGGGATACATAATAACTTCATTGGTCATTCTGGGGGTTGCGACAGCCGTTCAAGTCAAAAAAGTTGCATTTCACAAGCATTTCAACCACAATGACCTGTTCCATGTCATTTCTATGGTTGCATTCTGGTTTTTATATGAAGGAATGGCGACACTTTAGGAGCCATCGGGATAGGCATTGGCCAAAAGGTCGCCTGCTTGGTCGAAGCGTTTTCGTATAGGGGCAAGAATATCGACCAGATAACCCCCAACAGTTTTTTTCAGATCGGCAGGATGAAGCTTACCAGCCCCAAAAGCAGTTTTAAGTTCGGAGTAATCGGAAAAGGAAACATCCCCGCCATATTTTTCAGGTCGTTTAACTTGGAATGCACTTCCGATCCTTTCCAGATAAGGAAATATGACTGCTCGAGTAAATAGCAGTACAGGATTGTCCTGGATTTCTCTTTCAGGACAATAAAACTTGCCAAATTTTTTGACAATCTGTTTTTCATTGTCAAGTGCATCAATTTTGGTGTTTTTCTCTGATGCACTCATTTTTGAGCCGGTCAAGCTTGGCAACAATGGATTGAACACGCATATAGGCTTTTCATATCCTATGCGAGGCAGAATTTCACGCCCTAGCATATAGATTCCCCTTTGGTCAATTCCACCAAATGCGATGTTACAATTCAGGTACGGGACGTCAAGGCATTGCATGAGGGGATAGATGAACGAGCCCAGCTTAGGGTCGTTCGAAACCCTCACGACCTCTGCACCGGCCCGTTTGGATCTGTTTAGGGTTACAATTGCCGAAAGCTTGAGTAGGTCAAGTGCATAGTTTTCGGACAGTTCAAAATCAGTGCCCACAACAAATTCGACATTTGAAGGATCAACACCCAATCCTTCAAGCATTCCGAGAATGACTTGCCGATAATATTCGGTTCGGAACTCAAGCAGTTCAAAAGGGCTCTTCATGTCATCAAGATGGGCATGGAGGTTGGCCAGCAATATTTTGAAATGGACACCTGCGGTAATGAAGTCAGCAATTTTGCTCATGGGAATCAAATAGCCGATGTGTATTCTTCCAGTTGGGGCAGTTCCCCAATATCCACGAGCATCCCCCTGTTCCACTACGGCTCTTAATTCAGTTTCCTCGACGATTTCCTCTGTATTTCTCTTGATCAGGCCTAGGGCCTGTTCGATATCCACTGCCACAATCGTACCATCTCGATTTTATTTATCTTTGTTGCGGAAGGACACTTCATTCCAATACCTCTATCCGTTTTCGAATCGCATCGGCCAATGCCTCATCAGTGACAAGGAACAACATTGTCTGGAGTTCTACTGCATTCGATATTTTCTCGATGGCAGCCAGTTTTGTTGAATAGCGAACCTTATCTGAAAGAATCAACTTTACCAGTATTTCGTTGTCTGAAATTTTTGAAAGGGCCTCTGTTTCATATCCAGTGCCTGCATGTCGGATGATAAACTCATATGCCTCCTGATTTGAGGCGATCTTCTCCAATTCCAAGGATGGAGGCAATGTGCCATCTTTTAAGTTTGAAGGGAGAGAATCGTATCGTTCTGGCATTTCTTGCAATAAGGTTGCCATAAACTCGCGAGGTTCATTCTGTACCAAAGACACAAAGGTTGACCCATCAGGTATTTTTTTCAGGATGGACAATTTCAGGCCGTCAGATGTTTCCATGGAATAAAGGGATTTTAGAATTGCATTATCTCCAACAAGGTCAATGATCGCTTTCCGTACATGTGCTGGAAATGTCGGATAGCCCATCAATACATCTGAAGTGTCACCAAACTCTTTAATCAAGCGAGAAATTATTGTTTCCTGCATATGTGCAAACATGGAATTGCTTAATGCCCCTTTAAGCTGGTCAGCAGTTGAAAGAGATTCAACCAGCCATGGAAGGACAAAATCGGGAGGGAGTGAATAAGTGAGCAATTGCAATGGATTTGAGATTTTAGACAATCCAGTCTGCACAAACTTTCTAATTGAATCCTTGTGCAGCAAATCATGGAGTTCCACATCCGAAAGCTCATCCGTTTCAAATTCATTCAAAGATCGAACCAATACCTCGATCACGTCACTCTCCTTTTCAATCAAAGCAAGTGCCCTTATTCGATCATCCCAAGGAAACCTTCGGTAAGTGGCAATTGCAAAGAAAATCTCTGAAAGGTCACCTGTTGCCTGTGAAAGAAGCTCAATTGCCTTCCAAACAACAGGCGGTTCATTGGATTCCATAGCAATTTTTCGTATGCATCCATAGTTTGCTTCCAAATTGGTAGACAGGATTTTCAAAACAGTTTCAGCATAGACACTCCCTTCTGCTACCGCAATTTTGGCAAGTAACTCCGGATTGTATATTTTTTTGAAAGCAAGCAATTTGCTGGAATCATACGAACCATCGATCACCACTTCAGTCAATAAACTTTCATCATCAAGAGTTTCTACAGCATATTTTCGAAGAGGTTCATATTTTGATCTCTTGGCAATTATAGCCAGTTTTTCAGGGGAGGTAATTTTTTTGCAGGCAACTTCCCGTACTTTTGAAGACAAGTCGTGGAAAACCAATTCCATGAGAAAATCCTCGTCATTAATCTGAGTAATTGCTTCAACACGCTGGGATACATCCCACGCATTTTTTGCACGCCTTTTGAGCAATTCCAAGTTGTTTTCTTCATGATTGCCTTCCATTGTCTATAATTGAATGAAGTGAATAATAAGGATTTGTACAACAGAAAATCTATCTTTCTTTGAAGAAGGTGTCAAGTATTGTATTATTTATGAAATCGCGCATGTCTTTCAGTGAGGATTCGTTGCCCTTCCATTCTTTAAGGAAGTGTGAATAGCGGAACTGAAGATCATCAGCTAAATTTTCAGAAAATTTGATTAGGTCTTCCGAAAGAAAGTCACAGAAGATGGCGACGTTCACTTGGGCACGACTGGCAATGTAGATGATTTTTTCGGCAGTGACGATTTCTCTGATTGCACCTCCCAATTTTCGATGCTGTTCGACGAAAATTGAATTGATGGCAGTCAACACCCCTCCAACCAAATGTGCAAACGGTTCGAGATTGGAATGCAGATCCTGTGTGATTGACACATAATGTAGAACCCGCCCATCATCCTTGAGAATTAGGATAGACGGAGACTCCTGTGGGATGAGAAATTGGAGTGATTCACGATGAGTGGCAACCCAATTTGCAATTTGTTCGTAGGTATCAGGTACATCATCAGACAGAAGTTCATAGACATCAAAAAGTTCATGAAGCTTAAGCTCCACAACTGGAGCCGTGTCATCATTGATTTCAAGCAGGATGCTTTGGCAGATATAGAATGAAGACTTGATTTGCCGTACAATATTGACCAAGTCCAATCCATAGTTTGTACATCTCATTATGATGTCCAAACTCAATACGAGGGCACGCCACGCTAAACCTATGCCTCTTTCGATATCACCAAAATATCGATACATATTGGCAGCCCGTGCGATATCATGAAAATATCCTAATTGCGACAAGATCAGATATTTCGCAAAAATCACCATGTATCGATCTGACCCTATGGTTTCAGCAAGCATATGGGAATTGGTCAGCAATTGTTCCGCCAAAAAAAAATTGCCATCTGCAAAATATCCCTTTCCTAAAGCCAGCAATTGAGGAAACAGACTATGCAGTAACGTCTTCCCTTTTTCAGAGGATTCAGTGAAAATTGCAAACCCTACCTTTGAGAGAGTTCGGACAGCTTGGCTTTTCAATTTTTTGTCCTTTGGATCTATTTGATCGGTTATTTCCTTCAAGGTGTAGAACAGGTTTTCCAGAAGTTCAACAGAGTGAAATGAATCCAAATTCAGAGTAATTTTTTGGAAGGCCATTTGCAATGCACGATGCTCCAAGAGTCGCAAAATGTCATCCATCAATGAATCCACATTATCGCCCCAAATTACACCATTATAACCATTTCTGTTAGAGAAATTGAGAAACAATTCACAAAGTAGTTAAATTAAATGATGCCACATTTATATTGTGAAATTACAATAGCATCATATGAGCTATGCAATCGAGAGAAAGCTACAATCATCCCAAGAAAAATTTGATGTGGTGGAACAGGTCGTTGTTGACAAGCTGAAAGAGAAAGGTTTTGGGATACTGACCAGAATCGATGTCAAAAATACTCTGAAGGAAAAGTTGGGTATCGAAACAAAACCCTACGTCATTTTGGGGGCATGCAATCCACCAAGAGCCCACAAGGCATTGTCCGTTGAGCCAAATGTGGGGGTGCTTCTTCCTTGCAATGTAGTAGTTTATGCAAATGATGAGGGAACTTTGACTGTTTCTGCCATGAACCCTACTGTGGCAATGGAGATGATCAACAACGGCCAAATTGACCAAATTGCAAAAGAAGTGGAAAGTATAATGGTTGAAGTGCTGGATGAAATTGCAAGTCTAGGGTACTAGGGAAGAAAGGTCATCAACCAACTGTTCTTTCATGATATCAATCCCTAACTCTTCCTTTGACGAAATCAGGAAATGCTTTTGGATAATCTCTCCACCAAGATACTTTTGGATAAGATTGTTCAGGGCGATCTGTTGCCCTTTGCTGGTCAAATCAACCTTTAGTCCGACCAGATAGCGAAGGGTACTTTTGAATTTGGGGTGGGATTTTGCGATTTCCACCCAAGCATCTATTTCTTCAATTGATGTTGTATTGCTGGTATCATAGCAGAAAAGAAATGCCGAAGCTCCCTGTACCATATCTTGGAAAATTCCCGCGTTTCTGAAGTGTGCTTGACCAGCGTAGTCCCAAACTTGAAGCTTGATGTTGTCCTGTTCAAATTGAACAACATGGAAATCGACACCGATTGTGGACTTGACCTCTTTTTCTTCCACTTCCTTTCCGGAAAGCTTGATCATGAGGGTTGTTTTGCCTGCACGGGGGGTGCCAAGAATAACTATTTTGTGCAAGCCCTTTGTAGAATGTTCCATATGTATAACTTAGCATTTCCTTATTTAAATCAATCTTCTTGTGTGGAAGCTAGAGTCCGAGCGTGTCGTAAAAATGAAGAATGTCTCCCAAAATTATGTCGACAATGACAAGGATTAGTGCCAACAGCATTATCGGATGAAGGTGATCCTTGAACCTTTTGGCATTCCTGTAGTTTGGTGATTTAATGAGAGGAACACCATTCATCAACATCAGGGCTACAAAGGAAACGGCTGCAAGGATGAACACTGGTCCAAAAACACTTTGTACAACAGGAATCACTGCAAGCATCAATGCCAAAAAGTTGAGAAACAAGACAAATTTGGCCGCATAGCTGGAACCATATTTCACAGCAATTGTCTTCACACCGTATTTGCGATCACCTTCAGTGTCCATTATGCCCTTGCATACTTCACGGCTTGTGTTGAGCAATGCGGATATCAGGAAAAGGTATATTGAAGCATTCCACTCTGAAGGAGGCCAAAAGTGGACAAATCCTGCACTTACCGCATCACCATAGATAAATGCAGAAGTAGCAGTATAGCCAACGGTTAAATTCCCAAGAAAACCTGTTTTTTTAAGTTTCCAATTGTAGAGCAGGGAAAGGACAAGTGTCACAAACATAATGATAACGCTTTCTACACGCAGAAGGGTGCCGAAAAATGTACCCACTGCAAAAAGAACGCCCATATAGATTGTTGCACCTTTTGTGGTAATACGGCCTGCGGGAAGGGCCCTATGTGGTGCATTGATTCGATCAATTTCGATATCAAGAATATCGTTGTGTACCATTGCAATGCCAGTATATGCAATTGCCACAAGTATACCAATCGCGTATTCAATCAAAGTCTTTGGAAACTGAAACACTGGATTGCCGAACCACATTCCAGCAACAGTCATTGCAACAATCATTCCGACATTTATGGGGCGTAGCAGCAAAAAATAATCCTTCACTGTCATTGGTTGCCGTCAAATATCGTTGCAACACTCAAGTTAATAAATCTAAAGCAAAAGTCGCAGAAGATAGAAGAAAGATTTCAGTTCAGCCAAAAGATAGCCAGGGCCAGAGTGAAAAAATTAGAATCTCAGGTGTTCATCCAAATTTGATTTGACCTTCCATTCCTCTGCCTTTGTGTGGTCACCAAGTTCCTCATATATTTCGGCCAAAAGGTTCATTGCCTCTTTGTTTCCTTTGATTGCAGCTTCCTCCAACCACCGGATCCCTTCGTCCTTTTCACCCTGTTCGTAGAGGAGTGTTCCATAGGAAACCTGAGCGTTAAGATGACCATAGGACGCCAATTGTGCAAAAAGAGACATTGCTTCATCCATCCGTTCCAGAAGCGCATATAGTGAGGCCAAATTGTATGCAGAGTTTGAATGTCCTTGTTCCGCTCCTTTCTTGAGAACCTGTTCGGCTTCTTCCAGCCGTTCTTGCGCCACCAAAATAAATCCAAGGTTTGAAAGAGAATCTAAATCCCCATTTTCCATTCCTTCCCGGGCAATTTTTTCAGCCATGGAAAGGTTGTTCGTTGCCAGATACACCTCAAGCAAAAAGGCATATGCATGAGGGTTCTCAGCAATTTTTGCCTGTTCATAATATTTGACTGCGTTTTCGTAGTCATGGACTTGACGGTATGTTTCACCCAATGCAATCCATGCATCAGAGTTTCCATTTTTCCCCGCCTTCTGCAACCATTTTCGTCCAGACACCAATTCATTCTTTTCAACCAAGAGGACACCCAAATTGTACATCGCCTCAGTATTTCCCTGATTTGCAGCCAAGAGGTACCAGTTCTCGGCCTGCTTTATTTCCCCTTTCTGCTTCAACAAAAAGCCCAAATTGATCATAGCTGTTTGGTTTCCCTCTTCAGCGGCCTTTCGGTACCACATCATGGCGTCTTCCAAGTTATTTTGTTTCAGAGAAAGTTCTCCCAGAGGTAAAAATGCAGCAGAGGTTTGCCGAGAGGCCTGTTTAAGCCATTTTTCGGCTTCATCAAGTTCATCTTCGGACATCAGCAGCTTGCCGAGTTGAACCATTGATTCTATATCTCCTTGAGCGGCATACGAGTATAATGTGGCAATTGTCTCTTTGGTTGATGCATCCATATTGTTAATTTAATGATCAATCAATTCAATATGAGGATTTAGTTCTATACGGCCGCAGCAGCATTGATCAATCCAGCACCTTGGAGGGTAGATGGATATCCCATGTCAATCGCGGTTGCTTTCAGCCTTGAAAGTGCCTGATCATTTGAAAGGCCATTGGCCATCAAAAGTGCAACAGTTGCGGAAACATATGGTGTAGCCATCGAAGTTCCACTCATTTCAGTTGTGCCACCACCTCTCTTCAATGAAGTGATATAGACACCGGGAGCAGAAACATCAACCACGCCAGGAGGCATTTCATTTGAGAAGCAGGGCATGACGTCCTCTTCAGCACCAGTATATTCTCTCTGGAAAGCACCATTTGCATAAATGCCAGTTGCACCAACAGTGATTACACCATTGTTTTCAGCAGGCCAAGAATGCTGAACGTCTCCTGCTTCACAGGTTCCTTCATTTCCAGCAGCGGCCACTACAGCGGAACCACCAGAACGGGCATAATCAATTGCATCCTGAAGAAGCTGTTGGAGATCAGGATAATTGCTGATGTCGCCACCAAGACTCATGGAAATGACTTCTGCATCATCGGGAGTTCCAAGAACACCATCAGGCCCTTCTGCGGCAACGCGGATGGCATGAGCCAAATCATTCCAGTCACCACCTCGCTTGCCAAGAACTTTTACATTGTAAATTTCTACGTAGCCAGCTGCAGCACCAACAATGCCTTCACCGTTGTCTATGGCAGCAATTGTTCCGGCAACATGGGTTCCATGTCCATCACTGTCATCTGAATTGCGATTGCAACCCTCTGTTCTTTTGATTGCGGAATAGCACCAGACAACAACGCCCTGCAGGTCAGGATGATCGTAGTCAACACCGGTATCCAAAACAGCAACCTGTACGGTTCCAGTAGTTCGTGAGCGGGCATCGGCGGAGCCAATCCGCACATACCCCCAATCAAGCAC
>JALUTL010000369.1:6681-8265 GCA_027016475.1 Candidatus Heimdallarchaeota archaeon | reverse complement strand
GCCTTCGTACTCCAGCGGATTTTGTGTTGCCATAACAATAAACGGTGAATCCAGAGTATGGGTAACACCATCCACTGTTACGGTTTTTTCTTGCATCGCCTCAAGAAGTGCGGACTGAGTTTTTGGGGTTGCCCTATTGATTTCATCTGCCAAAAGTAAGTTGCTGAAAATGGGGCCTCGCTTAAATTCAAAAGCCTGATTTGCCATATTATAAACGGATATTCCAGTAATATCGGCTGGAAGCAAATCAGGAGTGAACTGTATTCTTTTGAAGTCCAATCCCATTGCTCTGGAAAAGGACTTGATCATTAAGGTTTTTCCAAGTCCGGGAAGATCCTCAAAAAGAATATGACCATTGGAAATGATGCCTGCCATCACATATTTCAAGACTTCATCTTTTCCAATGATCGCTTTTTTTACTTCTCCAATAATTTTGGTTATTAATTGGTTTGCTTGTTCAAAATTCATATTAATTACCTCGTATCAAAATTTCCCTCTCAGCTTTTTGAATTACATTTAACAAAGCCTCAAGAAGGGTTTTTCTATTGTCTTTTGTTCTTCCAAACACCCGTTCAAAGAACGGTGCCTCGGATGAGACGAAAAATGATCTCCATAAATCCGGCATCTTTAGAAGCATTTGTATTTCTTCATCGTGGACATATTTCTGCAGTTCATCCAAGTCAGATCGGAGAGTTTGGAATTGGCTGACAGAAAAACCCGAGTGCAAAGCGAAAAGCTCGGTCAGTTCCTTTCTCACTATGCTAATCAATTCGTATGAACCTTCAGTGTTCAGTAACCTATGAACCAAAAGTCGAAACTCACTGCCATGTCCTCCAAACTTTTTTGGTTGAGGTCTAATTGTCTGATCATATGGTTTCCATGGCTTGTTTCTTCGCCCCCAAAAGAAATTAGAAGAAAAGAGAACGATAATGGCGAAAATTCCAATCCAAATCCAATCAACAATGGAAATTGAATTGAAATGGAGAATGATGTCATGAATCGTCATTCTTGTGATTCCCTCCGCTGCTTTAGAAGCTGAATGACCTGTGTGCTAGCTTCTTTCGCTTCCTGTACGTGTTCATCGGTCAGTTCTTTTGATGAAAAGCGGGCCAATTCATACAACTCAGTCAATACTCCAAAATAGCTAGTAAGTGGCGGGCCAATCTCAATCACGAGGGAATTCAGGAATTTTGATGGGGTATACCAAATTGGGGCTCGTCCAACCTTCCCTTCTATGGCATAGCATGTGTCTCGATAGAGGTCTATGATATCCTTTCTTCTTGGACTAAGAGAGGAGCTGTAAATGTCTTCTTCCACGAGTTCCAAATCAGCTTTGGTAGAAGAATAATAAGTCAAGAGAACTAAAGCAACAAGAAATAGAACAACAAATGCGACAATTGCATAGTTTATAAAATTAATCAAGTCACTGAGCCATGTTGGAGGGGGTTTGGTTACCGTTACAGTAGACGTTATAGTGACTACTCCACCATTTTCCGATGTGATGACAAATTCAGTGGAAACTGTCTGAACATCTGAGAGATTGATGTCATCCGGTTGTGTTTGTGGTTGTGATACCAAAGGCTT
>JALUTL010000369.1:0-6671 GCA_027016475.1 Candidatus Heimdallarchaeota archaeon | reverse complement strand
CAACCCTGAACGAATTGAAGAGCGGTGCAATAATTGTCGGAAATACTATTGCCAAGATTGCAGTGATCGAAATTGGAAGAATGATAGCATCAGATTTCCTTAGAGGAATTCCAGCTATTCGAAATCCCAGTAGCAACAGAAGATAGAGAAGCAATCCCAACGGAAAAAGAAAGAATATTGGAGAATCCCGATTGACAAAATCGAGTCGATTGTTTGAGATCAAGTCAATTATTACAATTTGGCCTGAAAGTATTAAAATCAGCCATTTTGCAAGCTGATTCCTGTCAAGGTTGATCTCTTCAATTACCATGAACTAAGTGTAGGTTTCTTGGAACATATATAATCTTCTCCGTAGTGAAACATGCATTAAGTTGAAATCACCGAATGTGGTCAATTTAGCAAAGGTCATTATTCCTGAAGAAAATACCAATTTGATGGACTCTTCTTATTGGCTCGCCATCGATGATACAGACAGTGCCAAAGGGGGTTGTACTACATATACAATGGCAAAGATCATTGACACCTTACATGAAGAAGACCAATCGTTTAAGCCGATTGGTTTTCCTCGACTGATAAGACTAAATCCGAATGTACCATTTAAAACTAGGGGAAATGGTGCTGTGGCCATCCACTTTCAATCATCAATGAATCTCAACCAGATTTTTGAATTTGCCCGTCCCATTGTCGAAGGACAATCACGACCAACGGATGAGGATGCATTTCCAACACTTCTTGTTGTTAAATATGACAAGCCAATAAGCAAGGAGTTGTACATCCCTTCATTGCAACGTGTGATTTCGCCTGACCAAATCGAAATTGATCAGCAAAACTGTTTGGTCTGGCCCAATTGGACGCAACGAAGCTTGGTTGGTGCTTATTGTTCAATAATTGCAGATTTGAGTAAAGATTTTACCTTTGAACTGCTTGCCTACAGACGTCCTGAAAATTGTGGCCGTCACCGCCTATTGGACAAGGTACAGGTAAAAAAGTTGGCCATTGAATATCAAAATGAGACTTTTTCAAGTTATGATTTCGTCCTAGATCGTGAGCTGATTGCCCCCGCGGGGCCGGATCCTGTTTTTTGCGGCATCAGAGGAGAAAACCCCATAGTGGTAAGAGATTTTTTTGACAAGCTCATTATTGATGAGCCGCTTGAAGGATACATGATTGTGATATCAAATCAAGGGACAGGTCATCATTTGTCAAGGCCAAATGACAGCATGGAGCCACATAGTGTGTTTTCTTCAATGGTTGTCATAACAAGCCCTCCATCAATTTTTCAGGGAGGCCATGTAAAGGTACTTGCAAGAAGAAGGACAACCACAATCACATTGATGTTTTTTGAACCAACAAAAACATTGGCGAAACATGCGCAGCTCTTGGCGCCTGGAGATGTTGTCTATATTGGTGGAGCAGTAAAGTTGGTAAACAATGAAATTTCCATTTCCGTAGAAGAGATGATTTTTATTGAAAAAGACAAGATGAGGAAGTTTGCACCCCCTTTTTGTTCCGATTGCTCAAGGAAGATGACAAGTGCAGGAACTTTCAAAGGCTATAAATGCAAATCCTGTGGACAAAAGAGATTGAAGGGCATTGAGATAGAACAAGAAAGATTAACGCCACCACCGCACAAAAGATTATTGCCAGTTCTTTCAGCTCAACGGCATTTAACCAAGCCCCAAAATCGTGAAGGAAGAGAGAAGTTTCTTTCGACAGATTTGGATATGGATGAGATTGATTATCAAAATTTCAGAGCAAGATTTTGATCCAGCTTCAAAATTTTCTTTGCCGAATAACGATATAATTGATTGACATGTGAAAATGGTTTAAAGAAGCCGAAAATCTGTTAATTTGAATGAAAGATGAATTTGATTATGATGTGGTTGTTGTAGGTGGAGGTCCTGCTGGATCCATCACGGCCTATACAATTGCCAAAGAAGGGTTCCATGTGGCCATTTTCGACAAAAAAAAGAAAGAGTTGATAGGTGACAAAACCTGTGGTGATGCCTTGGATAGAGCATCAGTCATCTTATTGAAAAACCAGTTGGGAATAGAAGAGCCATATGGGGAAGAGGTTTCGGATCCAATATCAAAAATGAGCATTGCAGCAAATGATATCGATACGAAAGCGACTCTAACAGCGCCAGGATATGTAGTCGACCGATTAACATATGGACAAAGATTGATCCGGCTCTGTGAAGAAATAGGAGTTGAAATTTTTCCTAATTCGCCCGTTCGTGGAATATTGGTTGAGGACAATTTTGTATCGGGCATTAAAGTGTATACAAATGGAGAGTTAAAATCAGTCAGGGCCAAGTTCACGGTTGACGCTTCAGGATCATTTGCCGCAGTTAGGAAGCATCTCCCATCCCATTTGAGGTGGAACGATGCTATTCAGGTGGACTTGGATCCCGATATGGTTTGGCCAACTTATCGAGAGATTATAGAATTGAAGGAGAATTTCACACCTCATAGATGGAACAATGAAATAGTTTTACTGTACGAAAAGACCATTCCCATTCCAGGGTACTTCTGGATCTTTTCTAAAGGCCCAAACCGCCTAAATGTGGGATTGGGATGGTTAAAATCTGAAAACGACATGCCAAGCCTGAAAGAGACATATTTGAATCATATGAAACGCTACTATCCAGAGGATGCATATGACGTTATCAAATCTGGAGGAGGGCAGATCCCAATCCGTCCACCTTTTGATTCTCTGGTGTTCAATGGAGGAGCGTTAGTAGGGGATGCTGGCTGTTTAGTCCATCCAACCACTGCTGAAGGACACGGACCCGCCTTGGAGAGTGGGCTTTATTGTGGTCAAGCGATAAGTAAGGCTTTGAAAGAAGAAAAGAGAGATGCAGAATCGATTTGGGAGTATAACGTAAAAATAATGCACCACCTAGGAGAAAAACATGCCAATGCACTCCTGATCAGGCAATATTTGGAAAAAGTAGGATCGGACAGTCTAGAATTTTTAATCAAAAGACGGTTTCTTACTGATGAAGATTTGGATCAACTCGTCAGAGGGTTGGCTATTGAATTGTCAATGACTGAAAAATTTAGGCGACTTTTCAGGGCCTTTCCTCGATGGAAACCGGTCTTTATGCTTGTGAATCTGCTGAGAAAAGTCGAAAAGGTGAAATTTCTTTATCACAATTATCCACATAGTCCTGATGGATTACAACTTTGGAGAGAAAAAAGGAATCGTACAACAGGTTGGAATTTCTGAAGTACTCCCTAAGCTTACCCAACAAGATTGAACAATAGGAGAAATCATATATTCAGATGCAAGAAAAAGAATTTAGACAAAATGAATGAGCCAGTCCAAGTAAAACTACCATTGGTGATTCTTGCAGGATCTGACAATCCCCAGTCCAAATATTACAAAAAAGACCTGTTATTGGAATATGCAAAAGTCAGATACAAGTCATTGATTGAGTTGAACGGTCAGCCAATGATCCTCTATACGATAAAGGCTTTTATCGAAAGTGAGGTAGTTTCAAGAATTATTATTGTTGGGTTGCCTGAGAAGTTGCTGCAAATTCCAGAGAGTTTGAAAAGGGTATCTATTGAATTTTTAGAAATTCAAGGCACGCATTCTGAAAAAATTATTGGAGCAAGCAAGAAGATTCTTATGGAAAATCCAGAACAGAAACGAGCATTGTTCATTGGAGGCGATGTCCCGACTATAACATCAGTTGCAATCAGGGATTTTGTAAAAGCATGTGGCAATATGGAGGCGGACTTCTATTTCTCCATCATTAATGAGAAAACGATGAATGCAGCCTATCCAAACAATAGAAGAACGTATGCAGCGATGAAAGAAGGAAAGTTTTGTGGAGGAGATTTACAGCTGGTCAACATTGAAATGGCGGTTCAGAGAAAGGAATTGATCGACCGCTTGATACACAACAGGAAAAGTGTTGTAAGACAAGCCTTCTTCATTTCTCCATTCTCTTTTGTCAGGTTTTTGTTCCGACGTATCAGCGTAGAAGAAGCTGAAAAAATTGTATCCAAAATCTTCAAGGCTGAGGTAAAAGCAGTTGTCTCTCCGCATGCGGATTTAGGATTCGATGTTGACAAGCCGTCACAACTTGAATTGTTGAGGAAGCTGATCGGTGAAGGTAAGCTGAACTTGGGATTGTAAGACGATCAACATGTCAGTCCATAAACCGATTGTCACGCTTGATTCCCATGTTTCGAAAAAGATCCATGAAACATGGGGAATGTTGGGAAAGCATCCCTTTGTCATGGCGATGCGTTTCATTGGTGACCAAAAAGGATATCCTATTGTCTTCCTATTTTCCTTGATTGTTGGTCTTTCATTGCTGCAATCGGTTTTGCTGACTATAAATTTGGTTGTTCTTACCATATTCATGATGGTGCTCAAATTGAAAGTGAGGAGGCAAAGACCTATACAGAAGCAGGAAAATTTGCACATTTTTGATGAATTCTCCTTTCCATCGGGTCACGCCGGTAGAATTGGGACAATCCTTACCTATTTTGTTGTCTTTCACGGGAATCCAATATTGATGGTATTGGCAATTGTTTGGGGATTCATAGTATGTTTGCAGAGAGTAGCGTCAGGAGAGCATTATTTGATGGATGTTATCGTAGGTTTATTCTTGGGGTTCATCGTTGCATATCTTCCTATGAGTCTTCTATACTAGTTCAATGTTTTTTGTATCTAACCCTTTCATCTATTTTTTCCATTCTTTTCATGACTGGTTTGAATTCAGTTGATATATCACCGTATCCTCTAATAAATTCATCCCAAGCCAATTTCCAAATGTTCGGATGGGTACTTTCCAAAGTTCTATAGAATACATTAATGTCAACGGCTTTATCCTCAATTGCTGTTGTATATTGTGCTAGACCAAAATCAATCATAGTAATCTGACCATCTGAGACAAGCAGGTTCGAAGTTGTCAGATCCCCATGCACTACATTGATGTTGTGCAACATTGCCACTTGTTGCCCCGCTTTGTATAGAAGAGTCAAATCCTTGTGGTGTTCGAGGTAATTTTTCAGAGATTGTCCAGCAACATACTCCATCACAATGTAGAATTCTATAGGATGAACAAAGAAAATTGCGGGCACCCTGATTTTTTCTTGATTTGCATGGTACAATACTTTTGCTTCGGTAAATGCCCTAGATTTTCTTAGCTCAATATCAAGTGATGGGTTTCGATATTTCTTGCTAACCCTTTCCTTGATCACAACATCGCATCCAAGGTAGGCGCCTCTGTAAACACGAGCTTCAGCATTTATCGAAAGGAGTTCCTCCTTTGTTGGGTATGAAGCCACGATGTCAATTTTCATTCTATTCTCCTGCATCTTCGCACTAAATAATTGTTGGGATAAGGCTTCAGACGAATATTATACACATAATGAACATTGTTTTTAATCCAATCGTTCAAAATTATCAAAATAATTGATACAAATTGACGAATTTATAAGGCCAAATGGTTCTTAGTGATTGACAATGAGTGTTGTAGATGAACTAGACAAGCGATTGATTTATGAACTGAGGCTTGATAGCCGAAAGAGTGTGAGGGAGCTAGCAAAATCACTTGCTGAATCACCAAGCACTATTTATAACCGTCGAAAGAAATTGGAGGACAAAGAAATAATCAAATGCTTTTCGGTCAACTTAGACTATGAACAACTGAGTTTGGGAAAGTCCGCATATCTTCTGATTAAAATAGATTGGTCAAGTGGAACGACGGCACAAAAAGTAGCAGAACAATTGAAGGGGAAGAAAAATGTCTTTCAGGTAACATTGATCTCTGGACCATATGATTTGTTGGTAAAGGTTCGTTTGCGAACAATTGATGACATCCACAAGGTATTGACAAACTCAATTCGAACTGTAGAAGGAATTAAAGAAATTGACCAGTTCCAAGTTTTTCAGGAGGTGCTTACTGAGCAGGACATTTTGGATCCGTTTGAGCATGATATTTGACCAAAAGTATTGAAAATTGATTGCCTTTTCCTGTCCTAAAATTTTTTAATGAAGATAAGGAAGAGGAATTTATGAGTGATCATTTAATTGTCATGACTGACAATGATTTTGAACAGGTAATTTCAAGTCATGAAACAGTTATTGTTGATACATGGGCTGAATGGTGCGCACCTTGCAAAGCTATTTCGCCAGTTTTTGAAAAATTAGCGGAACAATACCATGACAAGGTGACTTTTGCAAAAATCAATACAGATGAAAACATGAATTTTGCCAGAACCTTCAAGGTTTTGTCAATACCTACTTTTTTGGTTTTCAGGAATGGGGAGCTAGTAAACAAGTGGTCAGGAGCAAAGCCAGATAAACTGACACAAGAAGTAAAAAAATTGGTAGATGGTGAAGATTAGTCTATTACGTGAAACCTTTTTCAAACCATTCTTCTTAGGTATGATATGCAACCCACAGATGATTCAAGAGAACGAATGGCTTTGAACCAGGAAGTTATTTATCTCAATCATGCCGCAATGGGAATTCTTCCAAAGGACTCTTTGGAGAGAGCAAAACAGACGTTGATGGATTTTTCTCAGTTTGGAGAACACAAATTCGATTTTCCTGAATACCAAAAAGATTATCACAATTCCAGGGTTTTTGCAGCAAAAATACTTGGAGTACAGCCTGAAAATGTCTCAGTGCTAAGGAATACAAC
>JALUTL010000368.1 GCA_027016475.1 Candidatus Heimdallarchaeota archaeon | reverse complement strand
TGTTTATTACATTTTTTTAAGGGGCGATAATGATGACAAGCGTGAGGCAGAAAGGAACTGGTATTTCCTGGCTCGACAATTATTTTCCTGTAGTTGGAATTTCCATCTTTTACCTGATCATTATAGGACCTATCGCCACCATGCTGATAACTGATGGAACTGCATTGAATTCGATCATCGTGATCTCCTTTCCAAACGCTTTCCGTTTCGTTGCGCTGGTTTTCATAGGGATTGTGTTCAGCTTACTGGTTTACTTGGCAGTTATTGCGACAAGATACATGCAACATCCAAAAAAATTCGCACGTTCATTTTATAGGAGCAGGTATTTTGGCTACTTTGCTTTGTCCCTGTTGACTGGACAGGTGTTCCATTATGGGACCTTTTTTTCTTGGTTGTTCGAATTTTGGTGGGTTATCCACTTGGCATTGTTTGAAGGACTGATCCCTTATGTTCCTGAAAAGCGGGAAAAACCATTTTCCGCCAATTCTCAACTTGATTATTACAAGTTTTATTGGTATTATTTTTTCATCACGTTTTCATGGTTGATAGAATCTATATTTTCGGCTTGGGGAAATTGGATGGTTGAATCCATCTTTTTTGTGTTATTGGGTTCAAATCTGGTTTTCTTCCTAAATCCTGTTCGAAACCGAGATTGGTTTATGCAGTACTTCTTTTGGATACAGATAGTCATGGGTGTAATCTCGTTCATTGACGGCATTTTGAGGGTGATTATGGGAGTTGACCTGATCCAAGGGCTAAATTCTGGTCTTTCATTATTGTTTGTGGTTTCGATGCTTTGGTATATGTATTATAAACCTGAAACTTTGTTGAAGCAATTGGCCTCCCAAATACGTGATCTAGGAGTAAACCCGAAGCATATCAAGAAGGTCGAAGTACGAGGGATTACAGATCCTGAAAGGCCAGATCATTTATTCATCGCGGCCAAAGAAGACGGAACGATCCTGCTGTTCGTGTTTGAAACCTCGAAAACACCAACACAAATGGACATTGATACTTTTCTTGAACTGAAGAACGTTATCGAGCAAAATGAGGAGGTTACTGTGGAATTGCTGGTAATGGTTGTTTGGGGCTTGAAAGAGGAAGTTCGAGAGCAGGCTGAAAGTCAGGGAATTTATTGCCTGAGCCTTGATTCCTTGCATCCTGAAACACCTCTCTGAGGAAACACTATCCCAAGATCGAAAATGGTTGGACCTGAATTTCTCCTTCTTGGTGTACAAGACCTACATCCAGCCCACGGCCCTCAATACCCTGTGGACGGCGGTCATGGGATATAGATACACCCTGACCGATCTGGTGGCTGAGGTGCTCGGAGGGCTCTCAACCGTGATCTCCACGGTCAAGGCGGGCGTCAATGCCGCTTGGGACGGCATCAAGGCGGCGGGGCAGTTTGTCATTGCAAACGTACTCCAGTTGATGATTGAAATGATGGTCACAGCAGTCACTGAGTTTGTCCGCGGGTTATTGATGACAGCAGAGGCCGTTTTAGGTTCTGGACTTGCCTATACCGAACAGGCGGGCTTGTTTGACATCACTGTTGCGGGAAGGCAGATAACCTTCGGAATCAAAGCACGGCAGCAAGGCATATCTTTGACCTTCGGGAACAAGGTGCTGATTTTTTCTGATTTCTTCGGAAACACTGCCATGGATGTGGAAACACTTTCAATAGATGCGAATCAAGCTTCCTTTGACGTTCTCTTGAAACGGAATACGATCGAATGGATGCTGGTAGGGATTGCAGTAATCACAGGAGGGTTATTGGCAGTCGGGAAGTATGATTGGTCGAGCGCAGTGTTTTTTGGTAGCCTGATAGTTGCAGGTCTGGCCAACCTGAAATTCGTGACGGATTACTTCCTTAATCCAGATATCCCGCAAAATTTCAAAAGGCTTGTGCTGAACGCGTTGGTCTTGTTTGAAGTGACCCAGATGTTGAATT
Source organism: Candidatus Heimdallarchaeota archaeon (assembly GCA_027016475.1). Taxonomy (GTDB): domain Archaea; phylum Asgardarchaeota; class Heimdallarchaeia; order Heimdallarchaeales; family Kariarchaeaceae; genus WAKA01. The sequence continues at coordinate 654 of JALUTL010000368.1, read as the reverse complement.
TGCTGGTGCTCATTTTGCTCCCGAAAATGGATGAGGTGATCCAATTGGTGATTGGACTTGTTATTGATTTATTCGTATTTTTAATAGACAAGAATCTGGATGTGTTCTATTTGCCATCCATTGATGGTGGTCTTCTTTTTTCTGCTGCAAAATTTACGTTCTTAACTGCTGGGTTGCTGTTAAGGAAAAAAAGCCTTGCTAAGGTCGAGGACATTAAGGTGGACCCATTGAGTCCAATAGACCAAAGGTGGGTGGAAAAGATATTCATCAAAAATGGAAAGCCAGAAGTTACTGGACGGGGAGGCGTGTTATCCGAAAGGCAAGTTATGGTTTCTCAGCATCTTGCCCATCAAGAATATGTCCAGCAAAAAGCCGCAGCAGACAAAGAATTGGGGATGCTGAAAGCAAAGGTGGGATTATTCATGAAATCGATGGTTATCTTCCATCTGCTTATGGCGGTAATCTATTTATTTGTTTATTGGGTGGGGACATCATGAATATCAATGATGCTGAAGGGTTAAGTTTGTACTTTTCCACGCTCATGCTTGTGTCAGTCCTTATGATGGATATAGCCGTTGAATTGTCTCTAGTAATTTTCGGCATCCTCTTTTTGGTAAATGTCCCGCTTATTCTGAGAGTACATCACCCGTATTT
>JALUTL010000367.1:7510-8325 GCA_027016475.1 Candidatus Heimdallarchaeota archaeon | reverse complement strand
TTCCGAAGATTCGCGCCATCCGATCAGGGCAGGGTCACTTCGAAGCTACAAACCTGTTGGACACAGGCATATTGCAGAGATAGAAGAACAATTGGACTGCAAAGGAAAATTGAGCTTTACTGCTACTGCTACGGACATGGTTCGAGGAGTTCTCACAACCTGCCATGTTTTTTTCGATGGTAAAGAAGTAACAGAGAAAGACCTTTGGAAAATTTACAGAAAATATTACGGATCAGAACCATTCGTGAGGATAATCAACGAAAAACAGGGAATTTTCAGACTACCAGATCCCAAATTGGTCACAGGGACAAACTTTGTTGATATCGGATTTCAAGTTGATGATAGAACCAATCGAATGGTGGTCATAGCCGCTATTGACAATTTGATGAAAGGTGCGGCGGGACAAGCGATCCAAGGAATGAACTTGATGGCAGGTTTTCCTGAAAGGGAAGGGTTCGACTTCAATGGATTATTTCCAATATAGGTGATTCGGGATGTGCAGGTTACTTGCAGGAAGATTTAGAGAAGGCATAGACATTGTTGGGATATTGACTGATTTTGCAGACAAGTGCAGGTCGAGCAAAGAATTTCAAGGACATGGATGGGGAATTTCCTATTTTGATTCGGATTTGGGAATATGGAGAACCTACAAATCACTGAAACCCATTTGGGAAGACGATTATGATTTTCTTCCTCAGGTATCTGCATTTCTTGTTCATGCAAGATCTGCCTTTAGGGACGAGGGAATCGTTATTGAAAACAACATGCCATTTGAGGACAATAAGATGCTCTTCGGTTTCAATGGAGAATTAAGG
>JALUTL010000367.1:0-7500 GCA_027016475.1 Candidatus Heimdallarchaeota archaeon | reverse complement strand
AAGGTCCGGGTGAATGCGGAAGGGGGAACAGGCGCTCATAAAATTTTTAACCTGTTGAAGAAACGACTCAATGGGAGCATTCTTCATAGCTTGGCAAGCGTCAGTTCCCTATTGGAAAGGAAGTCAGAGTATGTCAGGGCCATGAACATCATTGTTTTGTCTAAATCGGATAAATTGCTCTATGTACAATCTTTGTTCAATGAAGACCCAAATTACTTCACCCTTCATATTAACCGTTCAACTGACGCAGTTGTGATTAGTTCAGAGCTGCTGAAGACGGATTTTTCATTTTTTGACCAAGATTGGGAAGAACTCCCTAATAGATGTTTGGAGGTATACTAAATGATATTAATAAAAATCGGTGGTGGGACCTCAATCAATCTTGCAGGCATTGCAAGAGGTCTCAAGAAGTTGAACATCCCAGCTATAGTTGTGTTGGGTTCTAATGCACTTCGTGAACAAATAGCAAACAGGTTGGGAATGAGAATCAATACCGTTGTTTCTGCCTCTGGTCACGCAAGTGTCTATTCTGATGACCAATTGATTGATCTTATGATGATGACATATGCAGGGTTACAGAGCAAAAGATTTGTGGAGCTATGCCAAAAGGAAGGGATCAATGCGATTAGCTTATCTGGAATAGATGGTGGAGTTGTATGCGGTTCCCGCAATAAAGGCATCAGGATCGAGGAAAATGGAAGAAAAAAAGTTCTAAGAGATTTGTCAGGAAAACCAAAGTCCATAAATATCGATCTTTTGGAACTTTTGATCGGTCAAGGATACGTGCCCATTATCACTGTACCAATTATCGATGAGCATGGCAATGCCATAAATAGTGAGAATGATGACATTGTTGCGTTGCTCCAAAGAAGCCTTGCCATAGAGCATGTTGTGACCTTTATTGAAGCATCCGGAATCCTTAGGGAAGAAGGTAAGGACTTTTCCCATTATGAATTTCTTTCGTTTGCCGATTTGAACAGTTTACTTGAAAATTCCCACGGGCGTTTCAAGAGAAAAATCGCGGCCTATCAGAAAATGGCTGAAGCGGGCGTCAAATTGATCCATGTATGTGATGGTAGGACTGAAGATCCCATTGGAGACATGCTTTCTTCTAAAGGAACGGTAATTGCGAAAAAACGGGCAGGCAGTGAAATCCTTGTCCCAAGATTCTCTTCGTTTAATCAAGAAGAAATAATGGCCTTGGAAGATCAGTTTTCAGTTGTCGCTTTTCCAAAAAGGCAGATTGCAATCGTACAGGGAAGAGGATCTATTGTGTGGGACAGTGAAGGAAGAAAGTATATAGACTGTTCGGGAGGTTGGGGGACAGCAAACATAGGCCATGCAAATTCGCATGTAAACATTGCAATTCTCAAACAAATGAATAGAATTGGAATTGTTCCAGGAATTTTTTATAATGATACTAGGGCCAAGTTGCTCTCCAAATTGGTCGAGATTACTCCAAAACAGCTGACCAAGGCATTTTTGACCAATTCGGGAACCGAAAGCATAGAAGGGGCAATGAAGTTTGCAATGATGACCACCGGCAGAAGCAAGTTTGTTTCTACAGTCAAAGGCTTTCATGGAAGAACATTGGGTTCACTTGCCCTTACTCACAAGAAACAGTATAAAGATCAATTCCTTCCTTGGTTGAATCAAGACAGGGTAACTTTTGTTCCGTTCAACAACATAGAAAGGACAGTTCAAGCCATAGATGAGAACACCGCGGCAATTGTTGTTGAGGTGGTTCAAGGCGAAGGAGGGGTAAACATTGCTTCAGAAGAACTTCTAAGGGCAATCAGGGCACGGTGTGATGAGACAGGAACTCTAATGATTGTGGATGAAGTGCAAACAGGTTTTGGCAGGACTGGAAAATTGTTCGCAATAGAATGGTATGGAATTGAACCTGATATACTATGTCTTGCAAAATCTATTGCAGGAGGAGTTCCCATGGGAGCAATCCTTACTTCAGAAAAAGTCCAGACCAAAACAGGAATGCATGGAACAACCTTTGGCGGCAACCCATTGGCTTGTGCTGCAGCTATAGCAGCCATCGATTTCATATTGCAACAAAACCTCCCTGAAAAGGCGATTCAACAAGGGCAATATTTCCTCCAAAAACTCAAGAAAGTGTCAGAATTCCACGATGCTGTTAGAGAAGTAAGAGGAATAGGGCTTATGGTTGCTATTGAGTTTAAGCAACAAAGCACAGAGTTCATTCAGAAGCTGTTCGACAATGGTGTGATAGCCATTCCAACAGGAAGAAACATAGTCAGATTCTTGCCTCCACTTGTGATAACCGAAGATGAAATTGACCAAGTTATTGCAGCTGTTGAGAAATCTCTGAACCTTCTTAACCCAGAACTCACAGTTCAACATTCTTAAGAAGGATATGTCTGTGCAAGAGACTAAGAAATTTATAAGTAGTGCTTTTTGCAAAGGAGATTCGGATATGTCTGAACGTAAGCTACTATGGACTCCGAGTGAGAAAACGATTCAACAAGCAAACATGACAAAATTCATAGAATTTGTCAATGAAAAGTATAATTTGGACATCAAAGACTACCACAAGCTTCATGAATGGTCAGTAACTGAGATCGAGAATTTTTGGGCTGCTGTGTGGGAGTTTGTTGGAATTATTTCCTCAAAACCGTATGATCGGGTTGTGGAAAACCTAGAAGCTTTTCCGCCTGAGACAAAATGGTTCGTCGGTGCTCGGTTAAATTTTGCTGAAAATCTTCTGAGGTTTAAAGATGCGAATTATGCATTCATTTTCAAACTAGAGACAGATGATTCCATCAAAATGAGTTATGAAGAACTATATGATCATGTTCGCAAGTTGCATTTGGCATTGAAAAACTTGGACATTAAGTCAGGAGATCGAATCGTTGGGTATATGCCGAACACCATTGAAACCGTTATAGCTATGCTTGCTGCAACTTCATTGGGTGCGACATGGGCTTCGTGCGGTGCAGAACTAGGGGCAGATGCTGCATTAGATCGTTTAGGACAAATCGAGCCAGTTGTAATTTTTACAGCAGATTCTTACATTTACAAGGGCAACAAATTCGATTTGCTGTCAAAGGCAAGGAAAGTTGCAGAGGCAATCCCCAACCTCAAGAAAATGGTGGTACTACCATACGTAGAAACTGATTTTGCACTTAATGAAAATGAAGTACTATGGAATGATTTTACAGATGGGATGAAAGGTGAAATGGAATTTGTGCAATTGCCATTTGATCATCCATTGTACATCATGTTTTCCTCAGGAACAACAGGCAAACCAAAATGCATGGTTCAAGGAGCTGGAGGAGTGTTGATCAATCATCTCAAAGAACTGGTTCTCCATACAGATTTGAAACGTGAAGATAGAATTCTTTATCTCACTTCTCCGAGTTGGATGATGTGGAATTGGGTGGTGTCAAGCTTGGCAGTAGGAGCAACAGTTGCGCTTTATGATGGAAATCCACTCTATCCGTCTTCGGAGTCAGTATTCAAATTCATTCAGGATGAAAGGATAACCATATTTGGCTGCAGTGCAAGTTACATCCACACATTGAAAAAACTCGGTGCTGAGCCTGGGAAAAAGTTTGACTTGAGTTCTCTGCGTGAAATTTCACAGACGGGCTCTGCCTTGTCAGAAGAAGGGTTTGAATATGTCTATGAGCATATCAAAAAAGACTTGCATTTTAATTCAATTTCAGGAGGTACGGACATCAATGGCTGCTTTGCAGCAGGAAGCCCAACACTACCAGTATATAGTGGAGAATTGCAATCTTTGGCGTTGGGCATGAAAGTCAAAGCCTACGATTATGATATGAATCCAATTTATGACGAACAAGGAGAGCTAGTTTGTGAACTTCCATCTCCATCCATGCCATTGTATTTTTGGAATGATCCAGACAATGAAAAGTATATGAATGCATATTTCAACTTCTTCCCTAACCGCAAAGTTTGGAGGCATGGAGACTATGTGCTGATTCACAAGGACACTGGAGGAATCACATTCTATGGACGTTCAGATGCAGTTTTGAAGCCTTCAGGTGTGCGAATAGGAACAGCAGAAATCTACAACATTGTTGAGGAAATGCCAGAAATTGTGGATAGCCTTGCTATCGGGAAATTGGTTGACGGAGACCAAAAAATTATCCTCTTTGTGCAGTTGGCTGAAGGTGTGGAACTAACCGATGAATTGAAGAATCGGATTAAATCAGAACTCCGATCTCGAGCTTCTCCACGTCATGTCCCTTCAGAAATTGTTCAAGTGCCAGATATTCCGTATACGTTCAGCGGCAAGAAAGTGGAATCTGCGGTAACGAATATCTTGAATGGACGGCCTGTCACAAATCGGGGTGCATTGCGCAATCCAGAATCACTTACATTTTTTGAAGAATATGCCAGATAATCAAACAAAGTTCTAGTTGTTCTTGAAGCAAAAAACATGTTTTAACCCATCTGTGTAACCAAGCTTATTAAATGACAAATGCAAGTTGCCCTGATGGATAGCCATTATGATGATTTTGAGTTTATTGCGCCTCCATTGATGGGAATACAGATACTTTCCATTCTGGTTTGGATATTTTTTGCAATTTTTCGTGTATTGGATCCAAACTTCTGGATTTACACCACATCCATGTTCATAGTTGGTGCAATATCATGTTACCAAATGTTCTACATTAAACAGAATGATTTGTATTTTCAAACTACAGGAATCGTCTTTTTCTTGGTTGCATGGCTTGGCATGTTCGTCCTTATTCCTAATCATGTGATAAATATTCCAAATATTTCATTTAGCTTGTCTTGAAAACCTTGATGTATCTTGCCCTTTCTCCACTTGCCATGGTTTGGGTTTTCGCCGACAGCAAAGACATGATTCTTGGTCTTGAAAATGCCAATCGAAGAAAGGCCTCACAACTCTGGAAACTTGGTATTGTTGCAATGATTGCTCTTGAAATTCTCATAATTGAATTCAACATTTGGACGATAGTTGAATTGCTCATATTGATTCCTATGGTAGGAGAAACAGCCATTCTAAGCAGTTCTCGGAAATCGGATCTTCCGATTCTTACTCTTCGACTAAGTGAAGAACTGCAAGAACGCTTTTCTGTTTCTTTGTCGATTATCAAAACAATTTCCTTCATAATGGTTGCCTACATGTTCGAGTTACTTAATTTGAGGTTTTGGTTGCTTGTGGTGCTAATTTATTTTCTTATTGGATTTTTCTGGTCTGTGGCCTATCTTGTGCCTGATGAGTGGAAAACGAATGAAAAAAGGAAAAGTGTCACCAAGACCTCCACAACTTCAGGAAAGAAGGAAAGGCCTCGCGAAAAGGAAATGATTTCGAAGAATACAAGCCAGTTGAACCAATCAATCGCAACAGTTGAAAATAATATGAATCTTTCCTCTGAGGAAATTACTACCCTTTCTTCAAATGCCTTCCAAGCAGGTCAGCGGATTAGGAAGAAAATTCAGAAACCATATTACACTCTTAACCATATTTTAGCAACGCTTAGTGAAGAAGATTTTTCTGCGGGTTACAAAGTCCCTGTTGATGGACTCAAGTTTCGCAGTATTGATGGAGAGTGGGAACCAAAAGCAGGCCTAGTGCTATTTCCGATCAAATTGGAAAAATATGACTTTAGAAGAAGCAATCAAACCCTGTTGTTGGCCTTTCACACACCAATTAAAGGAAAAACAAGCTTTGCGATGGATTTTGGAAATGATTTCACAACAAAGATTGGAAAAAATTCTGTCAGGTTTGGTGCAATAGAGTTCAACCCTCGAACCATTATAGTAAATTCGGATGAATTTGAAACAAGAATCAAGCCGAAGCTGGTACAAATCGATGATTCTACAGACATTTCATATACAGGATTCAAAAATCTGCAACATATGAAAGAAATTCTTACCAAAATGGCAGACAAATGGATTGAGGTAAGGTATAAAGCGAAAGAAGTAACTGTCAATTTTATTGCAGGGCTTTTTGGAGCAACAGACCCTATTTTCATTCCTAAGCCAAACCCAGCAAACAGTAGTGGAGAATTGGTTCAATCTGATCAAACTATGCTCCTTGATGAAAATTTTGCAGAAGATGAGTAATAGACAACATCGATGTTCATAAGTTTAAAGTTGTTCCCATTTGAGTTGAAGTTGTGATTGACAACGTTCCAATACAGGGTGAAGTCAAAAGCCTGTATGAATACAATGGTCGGCTAATTATTGGTTTAGGAGATTATAGAGTCAAAATCTGGGATATTCGTCGTTTTTCCCCAATCAAAACAATTGATGGATTTTGGGAGGTAAGGTCTGTTGTTGCAGATGAAGATCACATTTATGTCGGCTCATTGAACGAGGAAGTTCAAGTGATTGATTGGAATACTTTTGAAAGAATCAAATCGATTTACCACCCCCTTGGAATCTTGAATTTGCATGTTGATGATTTTTATGTCTATTCTACCTCCCATAACGGTTCTGTGAAAGTCCTAGACAATTCTTTGCTTGAAGAAGTGAAGTTGATTGAAGGATTTCATGAACGTGCAAATTGCGTAACGTCCAACCGAACTCATCTATTCGTAGGAGATGGATTTATGCAAGGAGGGAAAATTTCAATTTTCACAAAGGAAGATTTTCATAAAGTTGCAGAACTTGATGAAGTAAATGCCAAGAGAGTATCAGCTATTCATGCGTTTGATAATTATTTGATATCTGCACACGGATCTCCTCCATCACTAGTAATTTGGAATTGCCAAAATTTTACAAAAGTGGAGGAATTGACACCATTTTCCAAAGAATGCCATTTGATCTGCTCAAATTCAGAATATGTGTTTGCTGCAAGCAAGGAAGGAGTTATCCAACTATCCAAAAAAACTCTTGAACCTATGGGTCATTATCGTCATGAAAACAGTCCAATTGGGAGTATTAGTACGAATGAAGAATATCTCTTTGTCGGCTATGGAGTCGATGTTATTGCTCTTCACCAGGAAACGTTGGAAGAACGCTTCAAACTGTTGGGAGATCGAAAATTAAATCTTGATGATGAAACACAAGGTGAAGAAAACCTTGAAGAATTCGAGGAGGAAAAGACAAGCAAAAAATTCAAGCTATTCTAGCAATGAGCAAAAATGCCATAATTCCGAATGAGATTACCAAGTTGTCGATTCCTTTGGGCGATAGAAGTTCAAGAGCAATTCCCAACAATGAAAGAATTATACCAATTGATAATGCTGAAACAAAAGACAGCCCAAATTGCAGTGTGGCCGCAGTCATGATTGAAAATGAGGTTGCAACTACAAAGGCTAGCGACCCACCAAATGATTTTGTCCCTCCCATTGTTTTGAACTTGCGGATAGGATAATTAAAACCAACCAAAGCAGCAAATCCATCACCATATGCTACCGGGAAGAACGCAAGCATGACATAAAGTGGATTGTCAAAGAAAACAGCAACAAGCACGGCTATCGCAAAAGCGTAATAGACAGTTCCATAATGAAGGCCAGCAGAAAA
>JALUTL010000366.1 GCA_027016475.1 Candidatus Heimdallarchaeota archaeon | reverse complement strand
TTAGAGGACAATTTTGGTTTTGATACTTCCTTAGGGACGGGAAAACGTGTAGCAGAAATAATCAACATTACTACTAAAATACCACATTCTTTTCCTGCTAAGATTGCCTTAATTCATGTATCTTCCGGAACGAATCATGGAATCTTATCAGAGATAGAAACTATACTTTACCAGTTAGGAGCTGAAACTATCTTGATTGATTTAAAAAAATATAATATACATCCCTGTTTAGGTTGTTCTCAATGTCCTAACAGCAATGAAGAACCCATATGCATAGTAAACGATGACATGCAAACATTAAGAAGTTATTTAAGGAATGCCCACGGTTTCTTATTTGTTACAGATAATATAAACAAAGACCAATATTGGTTTCTATTTCAGAGATTTGCTGAACGTACAAGATGCCTACGAAGAAATCACTTTGAACTATCCAATAGACCAGCTTTTATTGTCAACTTACAGGACCTGAGCATAAATTCAATACTTCCTCTTCGAACAATTTCCTTTATCTTAAGACACAACTGCTTTGTAATAAGTCCGGTATGTTCAATCTATCACGACAATGATAAGTTGATGTACTTTGAAGAACAAATAAAGAAATATCTTAAATCTTTCGTAACCCTGTGTGCCAAGATAAACTATATTTTAAACAATCACAAGAAAACACGATACAAATATATTCCGGTTGGTTATAAAGGAAACAAATGAAGCAAATAGTAACTGAATATTACTGGATAGAAATTCCACTAAAACAACCATACAGACTTTCTTTTACAGATGTCACATCATATAATACTTTTATTGTTATATTCAGATATAAAGAAAATACATACTGGGGTGAAGTTACTGCTTTACCAGGGTATTCCTGGGAGCATCCTGAAGATATAGATAAGTATATAACCAAAGTGTTGACTTCACATCAGGATGTAACAACATTATATGAATGTTTAAATAGTGAAATAGATAAAAACCCTTTTGCCGTTACACCTATCCTGACAGGTCTTGAACAAATTTTTACTCCCATTGTATGGCCCAATCCTGTTAGGATACCACTCATTGGCATACTTAATGAACAGGATACTAAAAAAATTCGCAAACATATACAAGCTCTTATTGAAACAGGATACAAAGTTATCAAATATAAAGTAGGTAAAAACGTTGAAAAAGATTTACAAAATATTCATCTTATCTGTAAAATATTACCAAAGAATATAAAGCTGCGTTTAGATGCTAATCAGGGTTATAAAATAGACGAAGCTCGCTATCTGGTTAAACATTTAAAAGGACTTCCTATAGAATTTTTGGAACAACCGCTTAAAAAAGATGAGTGGGGAAATATGTCTATTCTAAACAGTGAATCTCCTGTCCCGTTGATGTTAGACGAATCCATCTGGACAAAAAGTGACATTGAAAAAGTGGTGCAATGTAAAGCAGCTTCATATATCAAATTAAAACTTTGCAAGCATGGAAGTCCTTTAAATACGGTTGCTTTAGCTATTGAAGCCTTTAAAAAAGGTTTAAATATTGTATTAGGAAATGGAGTGCAAACAGAGTTAGGATGTTACATTGAAGGTCAAATTTATAACAAGATTGGCTTAAAGACACATGGTGAAATGAATGGAGCATTTAAACTAAAGAAAACTATTTCGAATATTAAATGCAAGATTAAGAAAGGCACCTTTAATGCTTATTTAACAGATAAATTTTGTTTTGACATTGATTCTAATGTTAACTTTATCAAATCCTCTAAGAAATATCTACTTTACGATCAGCAATAGGTTAAAGACATATGGACACATTATAATGGACCCCATAAACTGGACAGAGGGATAAGGTGGATGTTAGCCTGAAAGGACAGGAAGGAGGAAAAGAGAAGATGGGTAACATCCGGAAGAGACACAACGGAGCACTAAAGGCAAGGTAGCACTGGAGGCAGTAAAGGCAGAGAAGACGATCTCTGAGATATCCAGTGAATATGGGGTACATCCGAACTAGGTAAGACAATGGAGGAGGCAACTACTTGAGGAACTACCATCTATATTTACAGACAGGAAGAAAAAGGCAGAAAAGGATAGAGACGAGCTTGAGGCAGAACTATACCGTCAGATTGGGCAGTTGAAGGTAGAGCTGGACTGGCTTAAAAAAAAATCTGAGATACTCAGCAAATGAAAAGCGAAGGATGATAGAGCCAATGAATACAGAGATACCGATATACAGGCAGTGTGAGTTACTGGGGCTGTCGAGGTCTTCGTACTATTATGAGCCAGCAGGTGAAAGTGAATACAATCTGGAATTGATGAGGCTGATAGATGAACAATATACGAAGACACCCTTTTATGGGACGAGGAAGATGGCGGCTTGGTTCAGGCGACAGGGATATAAAGTAAACCGCAAGCGGGTACAGAGGCTGATGAGACTAATGGGGATAGAGGCGATATATCCAAAGAAGATCATGTCTGGAGCACAGACATAACCTATATAAGGATGAGCAGAGGGTTTCTGTATCTTGTAGCCATAATAGACTGGTACAGTCGGTATGTAGTGTCCTGGGAGTTATCAAACACAATGGATAGGGAATTCTGTCTTAAGGCGCTACAGAGGGCTCTAAGGGTCTCA
>JALUTL010000365.1:5261-8338 GCA_027016475.1 Candidatus Heimdallarchaeota archaeon | reverse complement strand
TTACAGCATCGGACAGGACGAGGGAAAGGTCATCATTAACTCCTCGCAGGATTCCAGTCAATGTTTTGTCATCTTTGGTCTTTACCACTACTTTTTTGTTGAAAAGATTCCGTAGCTCCGTCAAGAAGGAACGACTTGGTTGACTCATAGTTGAGAAATGGTATTGCCTTTCTTAAACCTTTGAAAAAAGTACGGAGATTCTTTTTGAGAGAAGAAAATATTTGCGCGGATTGTTTGGGAAGCATTATTAGGCAATGGAAGGATTGTAGATTGTGTCTTTTGAAATCAAAAAATGGGATGGATTCGGAAAAATTGGAAAATATTCAATTGGTGAGAAATCTTTTGAAACTCCTGCCTTGTTTCCCGTTGTTCATCCTGCTTTGCAATCGGTTGAACCAAAAAGACTTAAGGAAGAGTTTGGGTTTGATCAGCTCATTACCTCAGCCTATCTTCTTCAAAAGATGCTGGAAAAAGGAAAGAGTGTTGAGAATATTCATTCCCATCTCAACTTTGATGGAGTGATAATGATGGATTCAGGAGCATACCAACTCATGGTTTATGGGGATGTAGAGCTGGATCAGGAAAAATCGATGAAATTGCAGGCATCCGTTGGTGCTGATATTGGGGTAATATTAGACCATCCAATAGGGTATGATGTTCCAAAAAAAGAAGCGGAGATGCGGATTGAAACGACATTGGAGAGAGTAAAAGAAGCGATGGAAATCATAGCCAAAAATGAAATGGTTCATGTTCTTTGGACTTTGCCGATACAAGGAGGAAAATTCATCGATTTGATGAATATATACATGGAAAAAGCAGTTACTCCAGAAACATTGAAGATGTTTCATTTTTTTGCATTGGGAAGCGTTGTGCAGGTAATGATCAATCAAGACTATCCCACAATGGTTAGAATGATTTTGACTGCAAGAAAACATCTTCCTGTTACTTATCCCCTTCACCTCTTTGGTGCGGGCCATCCTGCAATGTTTGCATTGGCCACATTTTTGGGATGTGACACATATGATTCTGCTGCATACAGTTTAATGGCGAAGGATGGAAGGTATATGACGGTTCATGGAACCTACCAGTTGAACGATCTAACTTTGTTGCCATGCAAATGCAGGGTGTGTTCAGTTCATAGTTTGGCCGATATCAAGAAAATGGATCAGGAGCAGCAATCAAAATTGATAAGTGAACACAATTTGTGGGTTTCTACTGAAGAAATTGCCAGAATCAAATTTGCAATTGAAGCAGGAACATTGTGGGAATTGGTGTGGGAAAGAGCCTATTCGGTGCCAAATTTGGGAAGAGCAACCAAGCTTGCGATAAAAATGATATATGAAGATGATGTTTTGCGGTCAAAATTCATTGCAGGCACACCGCTGAGCAAATCAAATGCATTACGAACCTATTTTGACCATGATCTTGCAAGGCCTGAAATTTTCAGACTCAGAAGAATGATGGATCTATTTATTAACCAATTGGAGAACAAGAGGGAGATCGTTGTCCTTTTTATGGATCCCTACAGGTCGATCTTTCAAAGAGTTCCAGATTACCTGCTGAAGGATTACAGCCTTGACCAGCAACAAAAAATTCTTGTCTTTATTCCATTTGCAGGGCTTGTTCCTTTCGGAATGACAGAGCTTTATCCATTTTCACAATATGTAACGGAACTGGAGCTGGAAGAGTGCAATTATCCTTTGCTTGAATCTCAACTCCAAAGAATGAAAGAAATAGGAATTACAAAGGTTGATCTCATTCACGACAACTTTTGGGATGAGGCTTACCTGAAAAATTTATTTGAGGGTTTTGAAATTAAGACAAGACAAGGTGAAAAGTTTTTTTCACTTTTGAAAGAGATTCTTGAACCTTAAATTCTGTCAACTGGAGGAATTCCAAGGAGAGACAAACCTGTTTTTAGCCCCTTTTGGATGATTGCAACCATAAGCAACCGTGCCTTCATCAATGGCTTGTCCGCAGAGAGGATAGGATTGTTTTCATAGTATTTCATGAAATATTGAGCAAGATTGTTGCACCAAGATGCAATTTTGGAGGGGTTCATTTCAAGTGCTGCACTTTTTAGCTCCTCTTCGAATGAATCTATATGATGGGCGATTTCAATGCTCAATTGATCTTCTGCAAGGAGAGAAAAGTCTATGTCCAATGAAGGTTCAACATTCTTTTCTTCCTTGACCCTATTGATTATCCCACAGGTTCTGGCATGAGCGTATAGTACAAATGGCCCTGCATTTCTTCGAAAATCAAGTTCTCGATCCAAATCAAGAACAATTTTTTTCTGAGGGTCTGTTTCAACAAGTGGAAAACGTGTGCTGGCAAGAGTAACGGCCGTCAGAATTTCCTCTTCCTCTTCCCAATCCATCGATTCTTCTTTTCCTTTAGAGCTTGCCTTTTTAGCCATTCTAGCCCTGACTTTTGTTTCATCGTAATATTCGTCAGATGTGATGTAAATTGCCTTCCGCCCACTCATTTTTCTGCCTTGCAATTCAACCAAACCATAGGCATAGTGGTGGAGATTTTTTGCAATCTGTTTGTAACCCAACTGATACAACGGAAGGAGCATTTGAAATTGCGGCAGTGATTGTTCGTCACTAATTACATTGTAGACCTTGTCAGCCTTATGGTTTTCAAATTTCATTATTGAATAGGCAATGTCTTTCGTCGGATAAAGAGCAGTTCCATCCTTTCGTGTCAATTGAAGATCAGGGATGTGCCCTTTATAGGGGAGGTTGGATTTTGAGAAGCCTAATTCCTTGTACATTTCTTTTAATGAACTTTGTGGATAGGTATATCGGATTGATCCATCCTCTAAAATTTTGACATTTGGAAACTTCTTCAATTGCTGGACAATTTTCTTTGGAAGACCAGACCATGCTACATCACTTTCGAAATCAAAAGAATCAAACTCAATATTGAATCTTGAAAGTGTGTATTTGAAGGCTGAAAGCGTCCAATTTGACAGTTCCCTGAATAAAGAACTGATATGCGGATCCGATCCATTTTCATATTTTTCTAAATAATTGGAAGTCTGTTCTATGACATCAATGTTTTTGACATTT
>JALUTL010000365.1:0-5251 GCA_027016475.1 Candidatus Heimdallarchaeota archaeon | reverse complement strand
GTAAAGGATATTGTAGATTTCTGTAAACCTCTTTTTTAGGGATTGTGCCGTGTCCAAGTAATTTTTTGCTTCAGATATTGTTTCCCGGTGTTTTGCAATCTCTCTGTTGAGATAGGAGATTTCCTGATCTATTTTTTTATTTGCTCCTTTTGCCCCCTCCAATTTCGTGGTTTCCAATCTTTCTATTTTTTGTTTTATTTCTTGGATCTTTCCTTCTAGATATATGCTGATTACCTTTATGTCTTTTTGTGTCATGGAATAGAAATCAGGATTCAATTTAACTCCATGTTTGGCAAATGTTTGTTTCATTCCATAAATGGAATAGAATGAATTCATTATGGCATAGACTTTACCTATCCAATGATCGAATTTGATATCAGGAAAGACATTTTCTTTTTTAAGAATTTCATAGCCGATGACTGTAAAACCAATCTGCAAACCAACATCATTTACATAAAAATGACGCCGAACGTTGTATCCAGCAGCCTTCAAGATACGAGCAAAAGTATCACCCTGTATGCTGTTTCTCAAATTGCCCACATGTATTGGTGCAATTGGATTCGCAGAAGTATGTTCTACGATGGCCGTTTGTCCTTCCTTTAATGAAATTGTACCAAAATTGGAAGAAACTACCTGCTTGGCAAGATTCTTCAAAAATTCTGTGTAGTATGCTTTGAGCGCATCAGGACTGATTTTTATATTGAGAAATACTATTGGGGGAACCTTACCTTCGTTCGGGACAACGGAATATGAATCAATAACGGCAATTTCTTTGGTTAATTGTGTACCAAGTTTATTGGCAAATTCAATGGGGTCTTCTTTACGTGACAGTGGATTGACAACAAAACCATAATCTGCTTCATCTTTCAAGGATTTTATAACATCCTGGAGTCTTATTTTCACCTTGTATCCTTGAGATTCGAGATATTGGTTTATTTGACCTTCAATTAGATTTTTCATATTTCATTTGACAAACAGATTGGAGCAAATTAATTTTTTTGATACATATCTTCATTGCCTATTGTGAATAAATTTCCATAATGTTGGTCAAAAGCTCTATTGCTTCATCTCTCTTTCTTTGGAAGGTATTTCTTCCGATAATTGATCCAAATCCACCACCCTTGTGAATTTCTTTGATTTCATCAAGTATATCGGCAGTTTCCTTTGCAGGACCACCTGAAAAAATAGTGATTCGCTTTCCATCAAATGCAGATTGGACAACATGTGCAATTCTTTCTGCAAGAGTGTCTTTTGGAACGTTTTCATAATACGGCTTAGCGGCATCCAAAGCAATATGAGATGTGGGGGGTTTGACCTTGATCAAATCGGCACCCATTTGGGCAGCAATGTGGGCAGCATAGGCAACTACATCCAATGCAGTTTCATCCTTGCTTCCAAGGTTTTCACCTCTTGGATAGGACCAGACAACGGCAGCAAGCCCGTAATTATGAGCTTCACGTATGAAATCGCGTAATTGGAGAAACATTTCATTGGTGAAGGACGTACCAGGGTAAATGGTGAACCCTATAGCTGCACAGCCCAATTCCAATGCATCCTGAATGTCAGAAGTGAGTGCAGACGATGGGTTTTTGGATTTATACAGGCTGTTGTTGTTGTTTACTTTTAGTATCAAAGGAATTTGCCCAGGATATTCATCAGCAGCCATTTGTATGAAGCCAAGCGGTGCAGCATAAGCATTGAGACCTGCTTCAATTGCCAATTCAACATGGTATAAGGGGTCATAGGCAGAAGGATTGGGAGCAAAAGACCTTGCAGGTCCATGTTCAAAGCCTTGATCTACTGGAAGAATTACAAGTTTTCCAGTACCGGCCAATTTACCAGTTTCCAGAAGTTTATGAATGTTTCCTCTTACACCAGGGCTGAGATGCCCATACCATTTCAGAATTTCTTCTGTTCGAGTCATTTTTCTCACATGGATGATTTGATTCAAGGATTAATACTTTGTGGAACAGCGCCGGGATTTGTGTGAATCCAATCATTCCGACTTTAAATAGGCAAATGGATATGTTAAGATGAAATGTTAAACAAGTTTTTCAAAGCCAAAAGTGAATTGCCTTCATATAGAGATAAACTCAAACAAATTGGGTGCAGAGTAGATATAATAATTATTGCCGACAGCACAGGCAAAGCAGTGTTTTCCTATATCCCCTCCAACTCAGAAATCGAAATAGATGAAAGTCTCATATCGATGTTCATTTCCGCAATCAGTAGTTTTTCACAAGAGGTGTTCAATGACGAAAAGTCATCAAGCATCGTTGTTTCACATGGTTTGCGTTCAATAGCAATTGAAAGCAATTCAGAGTTCTGTGTGGCAGTACTTGGAAAAAATTTGGACATAAACCTCAAATTAAAATTGAACAACATTCTTGGGTATGTAACTGAATTTTATGGGGCGCAGAACATAGAGGACTGCATGCATTTTGAAAAAAATGTTCACCTTTTTGTTAAAAACCAGTTTTCAGAGTATATTCCAAGCTAGATTACATCATGCCGGGCATGCCACCCATTCCGGGCATACCTCCGCCCATGCCTGGTATGCCGCCTTGAGGAGCTTTGGGTGTATCATCCTTCTTGGTTGCTATGACATCATCAATTCTCAAGATCATTTCGGCAGCTTCTGATGCTGATTTCAATGCCTGTTTCTTCACCCTGATTGGCTCAATTACGCCTGCCTTGAACATGTCAACAACTTTTCCGGATTGGAGATCAATACCAAATCCGTTCTTCTTGTTGTTGTATGTAGAAATGAGTTCAGCTTCAATTTCAAGTGGGTCAAGGCCTGCGTTTTCTGCAAGGGTGGCAGGGATAATGAGTAAGGATTTTGCGAAGGCTTCAATTGCCAATCTTTCCTTACCAACAGTTTTCTTGGCCAAATCTTCAATCGTTTGGCTGAGATGAACTTCGACAGCACCACCGCCTGGAACGATCTTTCTGTCCTCAACCACATTTCTGACAACGGAGAGAGCATCAGTTATGGCTCTTTCTGCTTCATCAGTTGCATATTTCGATGATCCTCGAAGAAGAATGGTAACAGCCAATGGTGAAGCACATTCTTCAATGAAAATATAGTCATCTTCACCCAATTTTTGCTGATAGACTTTTCCAGCAGAGCCAAGATCCTTTTCAGTCAATTCTTCAAGAGATGCGACAATGTTTGCACCAGTTGCCTTGGCGATTTTTTCCATGTCGCTCTTTTTAACCCGTCTTACAGCAGCAATCCCTTTCTTGGCCATGAAGTATTGAGCCATGTCATCAATGCCTTTTTGACAAATCACAACATTGGCACCGGATTTTGCAATCTGATCAACCATCTGCTCAATCATCTTTTGTTCATTGTCCAAAAAGCTCTGAACCTGCGTTGGATCTGTAATTCTTATTTCTGCATCAAATTCGGTCTTGTTTACCTCAATGTTTTGGTTGATCAAGGCAATTTTTGTATCAGTAATTTCCTTTGGCATTGCTGGGTGCAATATTTCCTTGTCAATGACTATTCCTTTAATCAAAAGACTGTCTTGGAGGGATTTTCCTTGTTTCTGCAAGATTTTGACATTATCCAGATCGGCAACGAATGAACCATCTTCTTTTTCTTGCTTAATGTGCAGAACTGCGTCAATTGCAAGATTTGCGATGTGCTCTTTTGCTGTATGGACACTCTTGCTGTTCAGTGATGTCAAGGCAATTGGAAGAAGGTTCTTTTTGGTGATTTCAACTTCCTTGGCAATTTCGTCCAAAGCTTTAATGGCAGCTTCTGTAGCGATCTTATATCCATCAACAACAGTCGTACCATGAACCTTCTTTTCGATCAATTGATCTCCCCGCTTGAGGAGTTCACCAGCAAGAACAACAGCGGAGGTTGTTCCGTCTCCAACTTCCTTGTCTTGGGATTTAGCAACTTGAATGATGAGTTTTGCGGCAGGATGTTCCACATCAAGTTCATCTAATATTGTAGCACCATCATTGGTAATGATCACATCACCAAGGCTGTCGACCAACATTTTATCCATTCCCAAGGGTCCAAGGGTGGATCTAACAGCTTCGGCAATGGCAGACGCTGCCGCAATGTTGTTTTTTTGTGCTTCTCTTCCAGTATTTCGTTCAGTATTTTCTTTTAAAATAATTACAGGTTGACCATTCATAACCATGTTTGACCACTCCTTGTTAGGGTTTGGATATAACCAATTATATGATACAATCATTTGTTTTAATATTGTACGATAGATACCAAATTTACAAAACCAAAAATGGGAGTCCATGTCCACATTTTTTTGAATGTCCGAATGTCGGATAAAATTTGTTTTTGCTTATTTTAGCTTCCATGAGTTCTGTTTTTTGGGATTACAGATATTTTTTTCGCTATAGTAGTCAAGGTGATATACCAAAATTCACAAACCATCTTCACCCTACGAAAATATAAATCTGCCATGGTATCTTGTTAAGAGTTTATATTGACAAAAACGAATTTTTGTTAGTGATCCATGAAGCATGGCTCTTCAATAAGGATGGAATGCCCATTTGGAACTATACCATTTCACCTAGTGAGGTTGACGAGGCCTTGCTGGGAACAATCATTGGAGCCTTGACTATCTTTTCGACAGAGTTCACAGGAAAGCACATTACTGGCGTGGAAATGGAAAACAAAAAGCTTCATGTCAAAGTTTTTGATGAATTGGTAATACTTGTGCTTTACGCGGACAATGAAGACATTATCAATCCAAAGCTGCTTAACATCGTGAATAGGATTGAATCCGCCATTGGACTCCTGAAGCAAACCAATACCATCAACATTAACTTACTCGATGAAGATACACTCAGGTTTTACCTGAATGAAATGATACAAAGCCTTGAGAATTTAATGGATGAAAGCAGTAACAGAACACCTGAACAAAAAAAGAAAATCAATCTAATTACTTCAGGGATGTTGGATAAGTTGGATCATTTGTCTTCTTCAATACAGAAAGACGGACTGGGTGTCCTTATTTTAGATGAAAAGTTTACTGAAATTGTCAAAATGCGTTCTGAAACAATTGAAGACAGTGATCTTGACAAAACAAAATACCATATTGTTGGATGGCTGAGTGCAGGAAAGCTCAGAAACGATTTTTTTCCAAATTTCGTCTTCACCAAGAGCTTCTGCATTGGAGCGAAAACAACCAAAGGCCTTTTCATCATTTGCATGACAAAATGGAATGGAAGCATTGGCAATCAGGAAGATACGGACAAAATAAAAAGC
>JALUTL010000364.1 GCA_027016475.1 Candidatus Heimdallarchaeota archaeon | reverse complement strand
ATGGCCAATGGCTTTAAATCCATAATCATGAAAAAATCTATTTATTTCTGGATATAATCTTGAAATGAAACAATGAAATTTTTGGTACTTTCGGATCTGCATGGTTTAGTTCCTCGAATCTCAAAAATTGTTCAACAGGAACAGCCTGATGCGATACTTCTGGCAGGTGATATTCCTCAAACGATAGATTATCCCGTCTTGTTTTACAATTATATAATCAAACGGAGCAAAAGAGATTCGTACATTAATGACATTCAAGGAAGGTTTGAGGAAAGGTTGGCCAGGTTGCAGATTTATAGCGGAAATAAAATTCTCAAACAAATCCTGAAGTTTGGTCTTCCAACAATTGCAATTCATGGAAACATTGAAACTCCTCAATTTCGTGATTGGATGGATGTCTTCTCTGAAAGACATGAAACTTTTTTTTGGATTTCTGATAGAAGCATCATGATTGATGACGTTCAGATTTTGGGATGTGGATGGGTCGCTTCAGAAAATGGAAGGGCAAAATCGTTCGGAGAAGTTCATCCAATTCAAGTGTACAGACGCTTAAACCATTTAGGAAAGCAAATCCGTGAGGACGCAAGACTTCGAATACTGCTTTCACATTCTCCACCATACATGACAACGTTGGATTTCATTCCTCACAAACGATTGCATGCAGGAAGCAAACCAATACGTAACTTTTTGGCGACCGATAAGGTTGACGCCATCATATGCGGACATATCCATGAATCTCCAAATGCATATCGATCCCACGAAGGATGGTGGGGTGTCAATGCAGGCGCATTGGTTGAGGATATGGCCTGTATTGTAGATACAGAGAAAAAGTTGATCAAATGGTACAACAAGGTTTCGAACACATTGAGTCCTACGTCGATTCTTTATCGATTCAGATGGAAATTGAATTATGACAAAAAAGAACGTCAAAATGGGCTGAAAGTGCCTATGTCAAAGATCGAAGCCTCAACCTGATAGACGAGTTCAAATGTTCGCCAAGCCAAATGCCAACAACGTAAAAATAGGGTACGAAAAGGTTCAGATAATGGAGCGTCTCGGATTGAATATTTTCCCGATCTTCCTGTAAGATCCTTATAAACAGAACAGCAGAGGTAGTAAAGATTGTAAACATCGTCAGAGTAAACAGGTCGTTAAACAAAGACCATTTCCAACCGATTCCTTCTTGTTCCATCTTTTGGGAAGAAATCAGCAAAGATTTGTAGTCACGCAAGCATAACCCCATTAGTCCACCCACCAAGCCACCCAAACCTGCCATTATTAACAAGTGAATTTTGAAATCCAATGCATTGCCCAACCAAAGTGGAATCCCCCATTTGTCTGTATACGATGCAGGTTTGATCAATACAATTAATGAAATGACAAGTATGATTGAAATCGACAATCTAGGAATTTTATTCACATTTCAAATCCATATCAAATGTTTTTGTGGATTTTGATTTGTTTAAGCTATTGCTGCTGTTGGTGTTTTGAGCGTGTCAGACTTAAATATCGCAGAATAAAAGACATAGACATTAATCCATATCCCGATAACAGCTACAATCATAAAGGGAATACTAAGCCATGTTAAAAGGGACAGATTATCTGGAGTGGAGGCATAGGATCTCCTTATTCCACCCCAAAGACCTTGGATGAACCACAGATGCGTAAATCCAATGGCGCCAATGACATACGTCCAAAGTGCTTTGGAAGCAAGATCAGCATTGATTTCTCCACCCACATAGTCAGATAGCAATTCATAACCCATTCCAAAAATCATCGTACTCAATGCAAGCAAAGCCATGACATGAAAATGAGCCACAACCCATAGTGTGTTGTGAATGTGTTGGTTCAGAGATACTGTAGCGTTGACCCAACCAGACATTCCTGCTAAAAGCCAAAATGTTAGTGAGACAAACATATACTTTGATGCAACGCCCCATTCGAACTTGGATATATAAATGGTTGCAGTAATTGAGAAAATGGATATCAACGAAGGAATGATAATGGAATAGGTTCCCAATTGCGACCAAACATGAATCCATGGTTTCTGGGCAATGTCTGCATACAGGTGATGTGCACCAATGAAGTTTTGGACAATTGTAGCCAATGCCCATGCCAATTTTGTAAATCTTTCTCCTACGATTGGTCTTCCAGCATATTTCTCAGTCACGTAATAGAAGAAACCTACAACTGGGAATAATATCAGATAAACAACAGGATGCCCAAACCACCAAAGTATGTTCTTTGCCAGAAGAGCGTCCATTCTTTCAACAATTCCCAAGGCTTGCAGAATTTCATAAATCAACAGTCCTGCAAATGGTACTGTTGCGACAATCATACCAAGCCCGATGACCGCAAACGGAACAGCAGACAATGGAACCCTGTTTTCGATGGGTTCAAAGTCCTTTCTGAAAGATTCAAATCCCAGTGCTGCAAGAAGAGAATATTCAGCCTGTCGGATGGTAAGCAGTACTTCGACACCATAGAATATGATCCCTAGACCTGCAAAAACTACCCCCAATGTCCAAAAAACTGTTGCCCATGTGTCCCAATAGCCGTAGAATGAAATGGGATAGAGGAATACCCAAGACCCGCCAAAGCTTCCAAAAAGTACACTAATTACAAGCAGAACAAAGCCTGCAACAAACAGCCAATAGATCGTTTTTGCAAGCCTGATGCTATGCAATGGAGAATCCAAAGATTTCATTAGCACGTACCATGTCAATCCAATTGCTGTGAAGCAACCCCATCCAACGAATGCAGCCATTCCGTGCAATGTAATTAGGGAATAATAGAACCGCGGAACATTGCCAAACATTCCTGTTTGGGACATTCGTGCCAAAAGGCCCAGTAGGACTGCAATGGCCAAAACTAACCCGCCAGTTAGAAAATAACCAATAGAAAGCTCTTTTACCTCATTTTCATATTCTTTGTTCATCATCATCTTCATCCTCCTAAACTACTGAAATATATGAAACCATAAAGTGGTGTCCGGCGCCACAGTATTCCATGCAAAGCACCTTGTACACGCCGGGTGTTTCGAACCTATAATAGTAGAAGTTCTCGTAACCGGGAACGACCTGATTTTGTCCAAGAAGGACGTTGTCGGGTGAATACAAACCAAACCCATGAGTCGTGTCATTGGTCATGACTTTGAACAGGTACATGAGATTGGTTCTGAGGACTACTGAAGGGTTGTTTTTGTCGGTTGAAGTCACAAAAGTTCCGTTTCCGTGAACGTCGAACTCAAATTGGAACTGGTTTGCCTTTACAACAATCAATTGATCATAATCTTCATTGTCTGTATGGCTGTGGAACTGAGGCAAACCAGGCCCCGCCATATATGGTATTGCATAGGAAAGTATGAGCAACAAAACCAAAAAGATGGCCACCGCTTGGAAGTACTTTGGTTCAAAAGATTCTATCCGTTTTGCAGTTGTTTCATCCGCAGGGTCTGTTGCTTTTGAAGCCATTCGGATGTAGAAGAAGGCCCAAAAGGTTAGCCAAATAAATTCCAATGTGATGAGGAACAGTCGTACAAATGTAAATGTCCCTTCATCAAATTCTGTACCAATCAGATTTGCATTTCCAAAGCTGATTTTGCTGTCTCCAAGAATCATGAAGTATAGAAGACCAGCAACACCTACAATCAGGAATATCCTAAGGAATTGAGTTACCTGTTTCAAAAATGTCATGGGATGCACCTAAGATGAGGATTGACGCAATATTATTTATACTTTGCAAAAGCTATGGAAAATATAGTAAAATTCCTTTATTTTTTATAAATTTTTTCCACCCTCAGTCAAACAACTGTCAAATAGCCAAAGTGATCCGAATGGCCAACACCACAGAACACGTCACAGTAGAAAATGAATGTCCCCCGTTGGTTAGCCGTAAATTTGACTATGGTCTTCTCCCCAGGAAGAATTTGAATATTATTTATCCCAAACTCTTCCAATCTAAAGCCATGAACCACATCAATTGAGGTAAGCATGAGTTCGACAATGGAACCAAACTGAACTGTTATGTTGGTTGGGTCATACTCAAATTGCTTTGCAACTATATTGATGCTTACTTGCGGCTCCAAGTTTTCATTGGTTGGAAAGCTGACAAATGAAAGATAGACTAGACTGCCAATTGTTGCAACGGCAATAATGGAAAATATGGCGATCTTTGATTGTGTCCACTGCATGTTTTCACCTAGATTTCATGAAGCAAAGTGAATAAATAGATTATCAATAAACCGATTCCCGCAGACAACGATCCGGATTTCTCTTGGAAATTCGGAAACACGTAGGCTATTATTAATGTCAGACAAACAATGGACAAAGTTACTGTATACAAATATGGGATTACAACACCAAAGGATGACACATCCAAATAGCCGAAAAGAACACCGACAGGAACAGGTAAAGAAGCAATTAAGCTCATTACAAACTGGCCATCTGAATCCTCTGAATCTGAATGGAAAGTCAACAAGAAGCCGCCAATAAATCCTTCTGCAAATTTGTGGAAAACAAAGCTCAGACCAGGCAGAGGACGTAAGACATCAGGTGTGGTCAAATGGAAGTTGGCACCCATTATGACTCCTTCCGCAAATCCATGAATACCGACGCCAATAGCCCACAATATGGCAATACGGCCGGAAGATCCAGAGGTTGTTAGGATATAGCCGAAGTAAATGACGAAAAAAATCAGGGGCAAAATGACTCTCTTAATAGAATCCAATGAATTAAGGCCAATAAAGCTCGATAGAACAGTGAAATCATAAAACAAGAATAAGAGTAGACCAAATGAAACTCCTTTAAGCTCTTGAGAGGTTAGCCATTTTTCTAATCTTTCAGATTGCTTAATCCATGTAATTGAAAAGTAACCAACAAAGATTGGAACCATACCAACCAAAATTGAGGCCAAGACAGCAAACCATAGTGGAAATGTTGGGTTTCCATCTGGATTTGAATGAGGGACATCACCATGGGCGGCAACATTGAGAAGAATATGATGGAATATGAAGAGGGGCACTACGATTCGTTTAATCATTTGAACTGATTACGAGAGATGCGTATAAAAAACGTACTGGTTGTAGACAATTTATGTTTGGTTAATCATTTATTCAAAATATAATGAGATTCAAATATCATATGCACTATTTCAAACGGTATTTGACAATTTGCATGTGTTTTTAATTGCCCAATCTGATTGAATTTGAAAAGTATGAGAAGAGGGATGGTATTGATATTCATCATGGTTGCTGGGCAGATCCCCATGGTGCCAGGAATGGAACAGCCAGTAGTTCCGATAGGGAAAATGGAATCAGAAGGCAAGATAAATGAAGACACGTTTCGATCTTCAATGATCACAACAAAGAGTCAGACGACTAGTTTTGGAGCCAATGTCACTGCGTCATTTAACATGACAAAGATTCCTGAAGCACGCTTTGAATCCTATCAAATGCCTTCAACCGACTTGGTTTTTGATATCGAGTTTGAGAACGGCACATTTCTGTGGTTTAGTGTTCTACGAAGTTCTTCATTATATCTTATGGACATTATGAATGGAAATGTAGTGACATTTGATTTTGACAACCAAACAACACCTTTTCGTATAAAAAGGGACAAGGATGGATCCATATGGTTTACGGACTATGATTACACAATTAATTCCATGGAAAACAGCATTGTCCATTTTTTTCCTCAAAATCTTTCTTATATTCGTTATGAAGTTCCTGATGGCACTGCACCATTTGATCTTGCAATCACAGAAAATACAGTCTGGTATTCTGAGTGGTTGGGAAACACAATAGGGTCTATCAACAAGAACACATGGGAAATGCAAAGGCATGATATTGGATGTGAAGTGACCTGTGGTCCACTGGGCATTATTGTAGAGCAAGACGATACCATTTGGTTTGTAGAATCCTATACTAACAAATTGACGAAGTTCTTTCCATCAACACAAACATTAGTCAAGTACAGCTTGCCAGAAAGTCTTTCTGCCCCTGTCGCACTGGCAGAAGACAGCACTGGGGTATTGTGGACAGGAGCTCATGGAGGTAATGCCCTTGTTTCATTTGACAGGAAATCAGCGAGGTTTAGCGAATATTTTGTTCCATCTCCAAAAAATGTATCAATCCCAATTCCAGGACTGAACGACGTAGTAGTTGGAAACAAAGGAGTGATTTGGACTGTGGAGCATTTCGCAAATTCACTTACTTCAGTCGATCCAAAGACACGAACAGTTGTCCAGTACATGACGGATGGGAAACAGCCAGAAATTCAATGGGCCGATTCTTTCAATGATTCTATTTGGTTTGCCCAGTTCAAGTATGGAACGATTTCATCCTTGAATCAAAATCAGATGCTGAAGGTTGCAATAGCAGTAAAATCAGAGACCATATTCGCCACAAAGGGAGATACCATTGAAGTGGAATTTGATCTCATCAACAACTCCACCGAAAATATGATTGTGGACACTTATGCCAGTGGTCTTCAAACGAGATTGATTCAAGGACTTCCCGAAAGGGCTGAGATACTCCAAAACCAAAAGAATACTTTCTCCGTAAAAGTTAATTTAGACAACAACTTGAAAATTGACACATACATACTGTTCATAGGCGTTGAAAATGCTCAAATGAGGATTACATATGCGTTAACCCTCTCAATCAAGGAAAATGCATTGCTGGACTTGTTGTACTATGTGCTTCCTCCATACGTCATGTTTGCTCTTTACGCAGTCTATATCAGAGCCAACGAGAAAAAGCAATTTTCAAGTAATCAACTTCCAATTGAAAAACTCTGAGCTTGAAAGCCCTCTTAGAAACTTGATTCTGAAGTGCTCTTGCATCTCTCCCAAAGTTTCTTCTCTTTTTAGTTCAACCAATCCATCAATGACTGATTCAACCTTTGCCATAAGGTCATCTGAGATGACTCCTCTGTCAATCAAGAAAAGACAGCTCTGTTTCCTTGAAGAGATCCTTGCAGACAAAGTTTGGAGGAAACTTATCAATGAGGAGGTCTTGGAGTAAATAGCCAGCAAGCTTAGAGGAGAAATTACAATTCTAAGATTAGGGAATTGGGAGGAAATATTGTTGAGATGAATGGATAGAAGAGTCAAATCACTGGCCGATGTAAGATAATGTGTACCCGGAGCAATCTCTTTGGGGATTCCGCTTCTGAATGAATACATATCAATAATTTGAAGCCTTTCATTAAGTATGGCTTCGTTAACGGTCATGGTTGCTTCAGGAGAAAAATTGCTCAATTCGTCAATAAGGCTGTTTGCGCTTTTCGTCAAAGTCACAATGCAGGCTACACCCCCCTTTTCCAGAACATTCAGAATATAGGTGGTGACTAGAAAATCCCGAGTGAAACTGATGTCCGCGTGGACACCCAATGTCTTTCCGACCATGTCAGGAATTATTGCATCGATAGAGAAAGCGGTTGACACACTTCAAACATTTCTCCAAATAATATAAAGAAATTGGAGAGGCTTTGCCAATTTGAGCAGATGACCAATGGACAAATGATATTGGACAAGACAGAAAGCAAGGATTGATATGATACTGAGAACTAACAGATTCATGGCTATAGGCGATACCTTAATCTTGCTTTTCAGCGCTATGCTTCCATTTTTTTTCTTTGTTGTATTTCTTCTTGGAAATCTCTACATTGGCAGAAAGCTGACAGGAAAGCGGAGAGAAGTAGTAAAGGAAACAGTCGAAAAGGCGTTGGAGCCTTACGCAAAAAGTGTTACCATGCTTGAACTTAAACCAGAAGTAATGGAATTCAGATGTGTGCCTGCAAACAAAAGGATTGGAGTGCAAACACTAAACTATACCATGATCAATCAAACGTTTGCAACAAATGCATTGTTGAACAAGGTTATTAAGGGATCAGAGAAACTTTTCATTGGTGTCAAGTTCAGGGAGAACGATGTGGATGTTGATCCGGCATACAGGTTCTATATGGTTCCATATAGAAATAAGCGATTGATACAGCGCAATTTTGAAACGTATGTTGAGATGGACGACATCCCCACAGAGAATTCGACGGTCAATACTTTATACATGGTTAAGGCAAATAGGGCAATGGAGATTAGACATTTTGTAATACATGAAGACTTTTTGAATAAGGCCAGAGTATTGGAGCCCCATATTGAAGTACTTTCAATTCAACCAGGAAAAGAAAAAACTGACCCGCACTTGCAAATGATTTTCAAGTTTAAACCAGAACAGATCGACATGGTTCCCAAATTCCTTGAATTTTTCTTCTTGACTGCATCTCTGCATATTCAGAACAATGAAACAGTAAAGAAGATGGGGGGATCAAAGAAAGCTCGCCAAATTTCGTCTAAGACCAAATCTGCCAAACGACG
>JALUTL010000363.1 GCA_027016475.1 Candidatus Heimdallarchaeota archaeon | reverse complement strand
CACAATACCTTCCTTAATATTGGTGATCTTCTTCACTTTCAGTTCCTCGATATTCACATTTTTTCAATAAATATTTTTATAAATTTTAAAAATTAATGCAATCATGAAGCCATTCAAAAAATACACTTGGCTTTTGGCGATACTGTTGATCAGTTCCGCAGTCATAATTGCTGTGAACGATTCAGCTGTCGCGGCACCCGCCGAACCATTCAAAATTATGACCTACAATATCGAGGAATCTGGCACAAATCCCGATTGGCTTACTGTTGTCAAGGAGGAGAACCCGGATATTGTCGTGTTTGTCGAAACTGGTTCTTGGGATGACAACAACAATGCTCTTCTCAACCAATACTGTGACGAGCTCAACCAATATTTCACCGATGAAGACCCATACCAATGTGTGACAACACAAAACATTGAGTATGAAACATCTGGTGAAGCAGTCTTTTCGAGATTCCCCATTGTGGATGTCGTTCAGATACCAGAAGTTGTACTCGATGATGGAACTGTGTTTGATGTCTCACACGATTTCATTGATGTCACTGTGGATCTGTCAGGAACCTTGGTACATTTTGCAGGCGCCCACCTGAAATGCTGTGCAGGCAACCCTGAAAACGAAGAGAAAAGAAACAAGCAGCAGGAAGGAATCATAAATTACATGGATGATTTGGGAAATGTCCCCATAATTTATGCTGGTGACTTGAACAGCTTTTCTCCTGTCGATGTGGAAGATCCAAACTTGGCACCGGACAATGACGACTTGGGATGGGGACCCATGACCATGATGATCAGGCCAGATGATCCAACATATGGTTCCTCTGCTTCTTTGGTTCATACTTGGTTGGACATTTTCAGGGAACTGAACCCATCGGATCCAGGCTATACCTACGGACATCAGGCTAACAACTTGGACGGAAGAATCGATTTTCTTGTCGCCAATCAATTTTTCACTGTTGACAATTTTCTTTCTTCAACAGTGGGAGATACTCCGACCGCAGATACAGGATCCGACCATTATGCAGTGGATGCGATTGTTGATATGGGTGGTGGTTCAAGCGATGACACGACACCCCCTGCAAAAGTCACTAGGTTGACTGCAACCGCAGTTTCATCAAGCCAAATCGATCTGGATTGGGACGACAATGCAGAAACAGATCTGGCCTACTACAAAATCTATCGTGATGGTGTGTTCATCGACACTTCCACTTTAAGCATGTATTCTGATACCGGTCTGCCTTCAGGAACGACCTACAGCTATCAGGTCAGTGCGGTCGATACCTCTGGAAATGAAGGGGAATTGTCAGATCCCGCTTCCGCAACAACTGATCGGGGAAGTTCAACTTATGTGTATGTTGGATCCATCACATGGGATTTGGACTACATCAGGGGACGAAACCCTCATTATAGGCTTGAAGCATTCATCGAGATCTTGGATTACAATGGAAATGCCGTATCAGGAGCAACAGTGGAAATCGTGTGGGAACATCCGGACGGAACTACGCAAACGATGACAGCAACCACAAGCAGCAACGGCATTGCAACATTCACAGTTCAACCTGCTATGGAAGGGACACACACAGTCACTGTGACTGACGTGGTCAGTGACCACCCCTACGATTCTTCAAAGAATGTGGAAACTTCAGACAGTATACAATATGAGAAATGTGAAAAGTATAATGGCAAAAGATTTGTAATAGGAGAATTGATTGTTTTGTTCCTTCAGCACAACACCTAAATGTTTAGTCATTGGCAAATAACTTGTGCTTGAAGAAATACAGGTGCTGGCTGACAGTGGTGTTCCTCTCTACTATTTCAGCCAAAACCAAGCTGACGCTGAAGACACAACACAATATCTCAAGGCCTCCTTTTTTGCGGCAGTGGCAAACTTCGCATCAGAACTGCAAAATGGAGAAGTTCGACTCGTCCTCATGGATCGCAGAAAATTTTTGGTCAATAGAGCCAGGAACCTGCTCATCATTTTTGAAACAGATCCGGAATCTCCCGGATTTGAGGAAGGACTTGCAGCATTCTCAGCGTTTTTGGACGAATTCATGAACAGATACGGCAATCCAACCGAACTGCAAAATTGGCAGTTGGCAGAAATCAACGCATTTCTGGAAAAGGAAGGATTGATTCCTGAACAGTCCAAGTCAAACATCGAATCGATGCGACAAAGATTGGAAAACTCCCTTTTCAGAACTGTCGGCTATGTGCCTGGGCAATGCAATATAGGACGGCGTGAACGTCTGCAGCGTCTCACTTTTGGTTTGGTATGGCTCCTGCTGTCGTTGGTAATTACTGTCCTTCTGCTGGAATTCAGCTTGCCACCAGAACTTGCCCTGATCTTGATTGTTCCCAACTTCCTGGGATTCTTGGGGGTACTCCAATATTTCTACAGGTTCTGCACAACAAATGCCATAAAAGGCAAATTTACGATGAGGTGATAGGAATGTCTGCGTTTGAGTTTATAGAGAAGATGTATGAAAGAAATGTTGAAGATGAGAAGGCCAGAAAAAGAGATAGAAAAAAAGCATACATGTTGTTTGCACAAGCTTTTGTTTTGGGGTTGGTATTGACTGCAGTGCAATATTTTCTGCTGGTGAATGCAGCCTGACCTTGGGAAAGTTTCGGTTTATGTAGAAAAATTTAAAATTCAATGCTTTTCCTATTTCGTATGAAATACCTCGTACTTGCGATCATTCCGCTCCTGATGGTTGCACCAGTCAAGGCAGCGGAAGATTATCAGTATCCTGACGGAATCTTTGAAGCGGAAGACACAATTTTCTGGAAACACAAAAGGGTTATCTCCTATCCCAATGAGACAGTAGAAAAGAATGTAACCTACATGGATTATGAAAGAAATTTCTCCTATAACCTTATGTTCTCTTCCATCACCTTCCTCAAAACCATATCCGGATTGATGGAATCGGAATTGAACTATGAAGAGCATTATGTTGGCACACATTATGACGACCAGGAAATCAATATTCAACCATGAACGTCACGATTCCTTTGGCAATTTTTGATTCTTCAAAAAATAATCGTTTTGAAAAGCAAATTGAAAAGGGAGGTTCCAACTATCAATCATCTTCAGGAGAGGTCAGACAATCCATTGAGGATGGAATCTATAGTTATACCAGCATTGCTGCCAATGGAAAATGTCTGTTCAAAAAATCAATGCGTACAGCGGTGTTATCGAGTATCTAGAATACACTGAGATCTTTCGATCACAATACATCATGGATACAGATTCTGCACAATTCCACCCTTGAGAATGTCCCCACATTTGTTCCTTTAGGAAATACCACGAACAACACTGCACCATTTTTTCTGATGGCAATTGCTGCGATACCTGTCCTGAAACGGAGGCAAAGCTATAACCGCTGAAACGTAAGAAATGTTCCTGCAATGACACTCGCTACTGGTTTCAAGGTGCCAATGTCCACACGCTCATCCTTGCCGTGAAGATCCAATCCTCTAGGGCCAAATACGACGCTAGGCACACCATACTCCCCTGTGAAGATATGCGCGTCCGTTATCATTCTGTCATAGGAAAGAACCGGTGTCCTGCCTGTGACCTGCGCATACGAATGGACAAGTGATTCCATCAGTGGATGACTTCTGGAAATTATATAGGGAGAATAGGATGGTGGAACAAGCTCTACATGAACTGAGGAATGAAGGTTCAGCTGATCGATCATCGATCTCATGTCAGTCAGGACAGATTCAGTCGTTTCGTGGGGAAGCGTCAACCTGTTGATAATGAGAACACATTCCTCAGGTACTGTGACATTGTACACCTTGTATCCTCCCTCAATCTTCAGAACACAGAACGATCCCTCGCCAAAGTTTTCATCCTTCGGTATCCTGAACTCTCCCAAAAAATCATCATCGGTAGCCTCGATCTGTGAAATCGCCTCTGCTATCCTTGCAGCGTCTGTAATAGCGTTGACTCCTTCATTGGGCCTGAATGCATGGGCCGCCTTCCCCTTGACAATGATCCTGTACAGGACTTTGCCGGTCATGCCAAGCGGTATCCTGCCAGTCTCATCACCAAAAAATGGTTCGGCAATCAAGATGCCATCAGGCCTACCATAGACTGGATGTTTCATCATCAGTTTTGCACCTTTTCCATGTCCTTCCTCATCCACCACAAATGTGAGATGAAGAGTTCCTTCAATTGTTTCTCCGGAATCGATCAATGCCTTGGCCGCTCCTAACTGGCAGGCAATGCCGGCTTTCATGTCCACAACTCCTAATCCGTACATCCAGCCGTCCCGTTCCTTTGCCACGAAAGGGTCATCTTGGGAGAAATCCACAGTATCCAAATGACCATTGAAAGACATGACTTTTCCACCATTGCCGAATTCAAAGCTCCCATAGACATTGGATCTTCCATTTTCCAAGGCATGCAACTCTGACTTGAAGCCCAAATTCTCAACTTCATCTTTAAGAAAGTAGGCCAGGTTCTCCTCCTTTCCAATTCTGGAGTCTATTCTTACCATTTGCTCGAGCATGGATGTCACATACTGCCCGTCAATCTTGATTTGCCCCATATCCTTGGTATGTGATGGTTGAATAAAAAGATTGAACGAACATACATAGGTATCATTTATAAACACCTGACGAACAAATGAACCCATGAAAAAATTGCACTCCTGTTTGTTTGCTTCTTCCTCTTTTCAAAATCGCATGCAAACCCCGTAGAGTTTCCATTATATGCTGAAGTCAACCTCTCAATTTGGACTTTTCCATGAATAACGAATGTCAAATGGATTTGGCAATTTCATTTTGGTTGCAATTTTGGAATTCTGAAGGAAACTATCAATACATTAACCCATGTGAATTGGCCTTCACTTTCCAAATAAGATAAGCACCTAAGACCATTAAGTGTATCTCTCAACCTTTGGAAATTTCATCACAAAAAGTCGAATTCGACCTGAGCGATAACCAATTAGGCGTACATTATTTAATAACAGCTATTCACTGAATGAAACACTAAGGTTTGTTCGGACTATCAAGCAAAACAGTGATGCAAATTGTCCTGTATGACACAGAGCCAATCGAGATACTTCTGAACATAACAAAAGAGGAAAGATTTGTCTTCAAGGAAAAAATTGGGAAAAGGAAAAAACAGATTCACTCCAAGCCAGAATTTCCCAAGTATACATCAATGCAACTCCCACCCATCTAGAATACTACGAAATGCACACCAATTTAGAAGGCAAATTGATCAATACATCACCCAGAGAGCGAACCATTGGTACAGGTGGTTCGATATTGCTGTATCGATTATTTACATTCACTGGTGAATTTGGTGAAATATCCTTTGTACGTGTTGTCGTCCATGACACAGTAACAGAACACACAATCCCCTCCGAAACCACTCCTGTTGATTCGGTGGTAGTTTTATTCTTTCGAAGGAAGAAGAAGTTGTGATGAACAATCAACACTAGAAGTTCGTATCATGATGCTTGAGTATGAAGAATACAAAGATCAATTTGTCCCGTTCCTTGCAACTATTGAATATGGAAATGTTACAGATATTCATTATGAAAAACTAGGTGCCCAAAGGCAATGGCTCCGTGGTACTCAATATTTCTCCCTTTTTTCTTCTGCTGATGGTTTAGGCAAAAAAGACACATCATTGAAGTCATATCATTCCCGTTCAAGAACTGCCTGATAGATCATGTCACCAAGTACCCAGTTGATGTCAAGTATCTTCCACCTTCCATTAAGCAATTCAACAGTTGGTTTTCGATCAAAATCTACTCCAAACAGCGTTTTGGTTAACGGGTTGATTGCCTTTTCTATTGTGTAGAGTGACGGATTTTTGGATCTGCCAAACTCAAAGATAATCAATTTACCTCCCGGCACCAAATGCTGCCAGATTTCCTGCAAAACTGGTTGAGGATCTTTCATTGTACAAAGGACAAATGTTGCCACAGCAACAGTGAAATTTCTTGGGAGTGGCCAAGGCAATTTCGCCTGAAAGGACAGCTCAATATGTCCTGAATTCAGCTTCTTCAGTCTTTTGGATGCTATCGAAAGCATTCCTCTGCTTTGATCGATGGCTGTCACTTTGTTGCTAGAATGATAGTACTTCAAATTTTTCCCTGTACCAACTCCAATTTCCAATATCCTATGGTTTCTCAAACCACTGAGCCATCTTGATCTCATGTTTCGATAGTAGATCAACTCGAAAGGAAGATCAATCAGATCATAGAAAGGCGCAATGTGGTTATACAATCCATCCACAATTTTCTATCGGAATTGAGACTATTAATGATGAATCAAACAAACATGATTGGCCTCAGCTCAGACTGAGATAAGTGCAGTTCGCAGAATCCTCTTCTACTATGTGTCCATTGAGCTTATAGTTTTTTCTAATGCAGGGGACACGCCAAAAAAAAATAGATGTTAGGTCTTTGCCAAAATTGTATGTTAATGAGAGTGCTTCTGCTAATTGAATTTATTGCAACTAAAGGTTGAAGCATCCATCTGTGATTCTAATTTACTTGTCATGCTCTCAATAGGATATCAATGCAAATATTTCAGTTGGAAACAGCTGAAAGTTGAAGAAGACTCTGAATCCAAAAATCTTTTCCACTAATTGGTTTGTCGCGTTTTCAGTTCAGCTACATTGAATTCCTGATGAGGAACATGACGCTTCAACATTACTTCAATCTCATTGCTGAATGAATCAAGGACCTCTTCAAAAAAATTGGTTTCATGAGTTGTGATTATGAGAATTGAACACCCCAATACTTCCTTCACCATGATTGCCATGTCCTCCAATACCAATCTTTTAATCGTATTGGTTATTCCTGTAAATTCTCCCATAAGAGAACTGATTGACTTGGATGCTCCAAAAAATAGGATATCCCCTTCAATTCCCTTGATGTTCTTCTCTCCTCCAAAATTATAGAATGAATATCTGTAAATTGGTATTCCTGTGTTTGAGATGATATCAGCTTTTTCAATGCATCTCCCTGAAACATGAATAAGCCACCCCTGTGAATGGAACTTAAGATAACTGCAATGCCAATAATGTTGACCAAAGAATAAGGGTTCATATTGTTCGTATCAAAACCAAGACTATCCAAGATTATTGCTACAACAAGCGGGGCAAAGACCATAATCACCCCTCTGTCCTGTGTAAACAACGGAGCATGGGTTGTTTTGTCTCCCTTATTTTCTTGCGAAGTATCCAGCAGGTAAATGGTCATTAAGAAAACCAACAACGTTGACAGAAGCAACGAAGTGACTGCAAATGAAACAACCATCTGTTCCGTGAGAGTGAAAAACTCAATTCTCTTTCCATTCGAAGTAAGTGTAAATAGACTAGAAACAAGGATCAATGCGATGGAGACCAAAATAGTGATCATCAAAATGACGTTCTTACCATCCAAAACTGAATGTTTGTTAAATGAAATGTAGAACGGTTCACGAAAAGAACAGAAATCAATGTCGCCATTAATACCAAATCAAGTTCAAGCAATTCCATCAATGGCGGCAAAGATTCAACTTTTGGACGCCATAATGTTAACGAGGTTACAAAGATTTGCCCATCAGTGTCCCGATCAAATAGAAGAGCGCACTAACCTTAAATTGCGAGTATTCATAAACTATAACGACACAAGTGGCAACATAGATAGCAAGTTCAAACCAAATCACAAGGCAATCAAGGAGGATCATTGTTCTCTTATCCCAACTGCCTAATTCTTATTTGGACTTTGTCCTAGCGATGAAACAAATTTTGGTTGCCATGTACCAGTCAAATCACAATCCAAATTTTATTGGATACCACTGAACAGTTTGAGGATCTTCGCAGATGGGTATGTCGACAACGAGGCAATGCCATTTGCCAATTCTATTGGCAGAAGAGCGTTAGGGTATCTGTGACTTATTATTTTTGGAAGTGTTGCCAGAATTTGTGGCAGTCCAATGAAATCTTCAATGCTCGGACTATCACAGAACATCCCCGTCGGAACAGTCAGCACCAAATTATGGTTCTGAAGCTTGACAAACACTTTTGAGCCATAATTGGTCGAATATCCGTATGGAAGACGTTGCTTGGCATTCGTCAATATTTCCTTCTTTATGAACTCATTTTTTGGGATCAGAATTGTACCTTCATCCATTCTTGAACTAATATTCTCAAGATAGTCTACAAATATGCCCGACTTTTCCTGTCCCATAACGCAGATTCTGTAACCGGTGTCCTTTGCATAATCAAAAAAACGTCTGATTGGATCCACCATCTTTGAATATTGGGAGGGAATAGTCAACCCTCCATCCTTGATGATCAAACATTTTTTCAGAAAATCTCGATTTGTCTCCCAATAATGTCGGATGACAGTCATCATCAACAATGTCTC